>NZ_JBFUDK010000003.1:318915-413208 GCF_056404755.1 Sphingomonas sp. P2_B6 | reverse complement strand
GTCGCGGCGGCGCTGGTCGGGGCTGGCGGGATCGTCGCGCGCGGCGGGATCGATGCCGCGGTCGACGCGCTCGACGCGGGCGCCCGCAAAAGGCTGCGCACGATCGGGGTGACGATCGGCGCGCTGGACCTGTTCGATCCGCGATTGCTGAAGCCCGGGCCGGCGCGGTGGCGGCGCATGTTGATCGCGGCGCAGGCCGGCGGCGCGCCGGATTCGGCGCCGCCCGAGGGTGCCAGCGTGCTGGCGCGTGGCGCACAGGGCGCGACGCTCGCCCATGGCTATCGCCCGCTCGGCAACCAGGCAGTGCGGGTCGATCTGGCCGAGCGGATCGCGCGCGCGGCGCATGATGCGCGCGCGGGGCGCAAGCCGTTCGCGCCGGATCCGGCGCTCGCCACCTCGATCGGCGTGGCGCCCGAGACCTTGGCGCGACTGATGGCGGCGCTCGGTTTCCGCACCGCGCCGGCGCAGGAAGGCGCGCCGCGCTGGGTGTGGCACGGGCTGACCAGGGCAAAGGTGGCGCCGCCGCCGCGCGACAACGCCTTTGCCGCGCTAGCGGGCCTTCGGTCCCGGCATGGCTAGCGGCGCGGCGGAAGGCGCGACGATGCGGCTCGACCGGTTCCTCTGGTTCGTGCGCCTCGCCAAGACCCGCAGCGCCGCCCAGAAGATCGCCGGCGAGGGCCGGTTGCGGCTCGACGGCCGCGCGATCGACCGCGCTCATGCCAGCGTGCGCGTCGGCAGCGTGATCGCTTTTGTCCAGGGCGCGCGGGTGCGCGCGATCAGGGTCGAGGCACTGCCGTCACGGCGCGGGCCAGCGCCCGAGGCGCAGGCCTGCTATACCGACCTGGTCATTGAGAACGTCTCGCATCAGGCGTCCGAAGATTGACGAGGGCGGCGACCGGGCATAGCAGACGGGTCGTTTCGTCGGACCCTTGGCGTTCCGAACTGGGGAGTATGCAATGACCTACGTCGTCACCGATGCCTGCATCAAGTGCAAGTACATGGACTGCGTCGAGGTCTGTCCGGTCGATTGCTTCTACGAAGGCGAGAACATGCTGGTGATCAATCCCAGCGAGTGCATCGATTGCGGCGTGTGCGAGCCCGAATGCCCGGCCGAGGCGATCCTGCCCGACACCGAGAGCGGTCTCGAGAAATGGCTGGAGCTGAACAACACTTTCTCGTCGCAATGGCCCAACGTCACGCGCAAGAATGATCAGACCCCGGCGGATGCCGACGAACACAAGGGCGAAGACGGCAAGTACGACAAATACTTCTCGCCGGAGCCCGGCTCGGGCGACTGATTGCCGGCATTTTTAGTCGTTTCCGTACGATTTTTCGCGGGGGTTGCCCGCAATGGGCGTGCTGCGTCTGGTAATTTTATTACGACTCTGCTACATGAGGTAGGACGGAGGCGCGGATTCGCGTCATCCGGCTGGAGACGTTTAAATCAACACCCCCTTATCGCGCGCACGCAGCCCCGCTGCCGCCGCGCACCCTCAGGGGAACCAGTCCACGGAAAGGCTCAACGGAATGGCTGCCAAGGCGCTGTCCTTCGACGTCGGCGATTATGTCGTTTACCCCAAGCACGGCGTTGGCCGTGTCATCGAGCTGCAACGGCAGGAAATCGCCGGCATGCAACTCGAACTCTATGTCCTTCGCTTCGAAAAGGAGCGCATGACGCTCCGCGTACCGACCAACAAGGCTGAAAGCGTCGGCATGCGCAAGCTGTCGTCGGACAAGACGCTTCGCGAAGCGCTCGATACCCTGACCGGCAAGCCGCGCGTCAAGCGGACCATGTGGTCGCGCCGTGCCCAGGAATATGAAGCGAAGATCAATTCGGGCGACCTGGTGTCGATCGCCGAAGTGGTCCGCGACCTGTTCCGCGCGGACGACCAGCCCGAGCAGAGCTATTCGGAGCGCCAGATCTTCGAAGCGGCGACCAGCCGCCTCGCGCGCGAACTCGCCGCGATGGAGCAGGTCGACGAGCCGACCGCGCAGGAAAAGATCCTGGAGATCCTCCGCAAGGCGGCGGCGATCCACAACAAGGACAAGACCCCCGCCTGATCGCGGGAGTCCGAACTCCACACGGAAGGGGCGGCCGGCAACGGCCGCCCCTTTTCATTTGCATGGCCTGCCACGGTGTGTTATTAAACCAATACACACAAGGAGAATTCCATGCGCTTCGTTGCCCTGATCCTGGCCCTGCCGCTGGCGGCAGTCCCGCTCACGGCCTGCTCTTTCTCGTCGAGCGGCGAAGAGTCGAAACCCGGGATCGCCGGGTCGGGCAGCGGCGCCACGCGCAGCTATTCGGTGGCCGATTTCACCGGCGTCGAGCTGCGCGGCTCGGACGATGTCGATGTCCGTGTCGGCACCGGCTTCTCGGTGCGCGCGGAAGGGCCCTCGGAGCAGCTCGACAAGCTCAAGATCGAGAAGGTCGGCGATACGCTGCGGGTCGGGCGGATCGACGGCAACAATTTCAGCTGGGGCAGCGGCGACCACAAGGGCGTGAAGATCTTCGTCACGATGCCGCGTATCGCCGAGGCAAGCATCACCGGTTCCGGCGACATGGCGGTCGACCGGGTCGAGGGCCAGCGCTTCGACGGGTCGAGCGCGGGATCGGGCACGCTCGATGTCGCCGCGATCAATGTCGAGACCGGCAAATTCTCGATCGCTGGATCGGGCGACATCAGCCTGAAGGGCAGCGCCAAGAAGCTGACCATCGACATCGCCGGATCGGGCGGCGTCGATGCGCCCGGCCTGACCGCCCAGGGCGCCGAAGTGTCGATCGCCGGCTCGGGCAACGTGCGCGCCGCGGTGAAGGGTGGTGCCACGGTGTCGATGATGGGATCGGGCGATGTCGATCTCGGCCCGGACGCCAAATGCGCAACCTCGAAGATGGGGTCGGGCGAGGTGAAGTGCGGCGGCTGAACCGCGGATCGCCGCTCTTGCCTGAAAGCGCGATTGGGGCGATGCCGGACGAATGATCCGGTTCCTGCTCGCGCCCCTGCTGCTGTCCCTGCCGGTTACCGCCGGTGCCGCCGAACGGACCTATGCGGTCGGCAGCTTCGACCGGATCCGTATCGACGGACCGTTCCAGGTCCAGCTCCTGACCGGCAAGTCGCCCGGCGCGCGGGCCTCGGGTGACGCGCGCGCGATCGAGGGGCTCGATATCAGGGTCGAGGGGACCACGCTGATCGTCCGCGCCGGCATCAATGGCTGGGGCGAGCAACCCGTCGCCGGCAGCAAGGGCGCGCCGGCGATCACCGTGTCGACCCTGGCGATCCGCAGCGGGATCGTAGTGGGCGGCGGGCGGCTGAGCGTCACCGGCCTGGTCCGGGGCCAGCGCATCGATCTGTCGGTGACCGGCAGCGGCGCGATCGACGCCGGCGCGATCGAGGCCGATCAGTTCAACGCGACGATGCTCGGATCGGGCAGCATGAAGCTGGGCGGGCGCGCCGCGAGGGTTCAGCTGACCGCCAACGGATCGGGCGGGATCGACGCGACGGCGCTGAACGCTGGAGACCTGGTCCTGCTGCTCGACGGCCCGGGCGAGATGCGGGCGACCGCGCGCTTTACCGCGAAGGTGACCACGACCGGCCTCGGTGCCGCCACCGTCTATGGCAAGCCAGCCTGCACCGTGAAGGCAGTCGCCGGCGGGCCTGTAAGCTGCGGCAAGCTGCCGGCGCCCTAAATCAGCCCCAGCCCGGCGAGCTTGCCCATCAGCGCCGCCGGCATCTGATCGCCCACCACCATGTCGCCGTCGAGATCGGCCGGCGCGTCTGCGTCTTCGAGATAGCGCCAGCCCTGATGGGCGCGCTTGGGCCGGGCCTGAGTCAGGATCAGTTTCGGGTCGATATGGATGGCGACGCGTCCTCCCTCCGCCTCGCCGAAACGAAGGATCGGCGAGCGCGCGATGAGCTGGTGCTTGACGATCCAGAACAGCGAGCCCTGTCCCGCAATCTCCTCGTGCCGCTTGGGCAGATAGCGTGTGGTGAGGAATACCGGCCCGGCCTCGGCGCGCAGCAGCAGCCGTTCGGCGAGATGGTCGACTCCCGTTGCGGCAAACGCGACCTTGGTAAGATGCAGCGGCATTTCAGCGATTTGGGTAGTCGTGGGTCAGCCGCCAAGACCCCATAGGGTGGCAAGGCCGAGGAACGAGAAGAATCCCATCACGTCCGTCATCATCGTCACGAACACCGCCGAGGATACCGCCGGATCGACCCCGGCGCGCTCCAGCCCGACCGGGACCAGTACGCCCGACAGCCCGGCGATCAGGTTGTTGATCACCATCGCCATGGCGATGACGATGGCGAGATCGCTATTGCCGAAGATGACATAGGTGCCGAGCCCGATCAGCACGCCGAGCATCGAGCCATTGGCGGCGGCGATGGTGAATTCGCGCATGATCATGCGCCGCGTGTTGGAACTGGTGAGCTGGTTGGTGGCGAGCGCGCGCACGACCACCGCCAGCGTCTGGGTGCCGGCATTGCCGCCCATGCCCGAGACGATCGGCATCAGCACGGCGAGCAGGGCGAATCGTCCGATCTCGCCCTGGAACAGCCCGACCACCGAGGCCGCGAGCATCGCCGTGCCGAGATTGACGATCAGCCAGGTGATTCGCGTGCGTACGGTCAGCTGGATCGGCTCGTTGATGTCGCCATCGCCCGCGCCAGACAGGCGCAGCACGTCTTCGCCGGCTTCCTGCTGAATGATGTGGACCACGTCATCCACCGTGATCATGCCGACCAGCCGGCCACTGGCATCGACCACGGCGGCCGAGATCAGCGCATATTTCTGGAACCGCAGCGCGACTTCTTCCTGGTCCATGTCGACCGGGATCAGCGTCTGCTCGCGCTTCATCACGTCGCCGATCGAGACGGTGCGCGGCGTGCGGAGAATCCAGGAGAGCTGGCAGGTGCCGACCGGCTTGTGCGCCGGGTCGACCACGAAGATCTCCCAGAAATCGGTCGTCAGCTCCTCATGGCCGCGCAGATAGTCGATCGCGTCGCCCACGCTCCAATGCTCGGGCACCGCGATCAGCTCGCGCTGCATCAGGCGGCCGGCGGATTCCTCGGGATAGGAGAGCGCTTCCTCGATCGCGGCGCGGTCATCCGGGTCGAGCGCGCGAAGCACGGCGCGCTGGTCGTCCTCCTCCATGTCCTCGATGATCGCGACGGCGTCGTCGGTATCGAGCTCGGAGGCGATGTCGGCGACCTGGTGCGGCTCGAGCGCGTCGATCAGGTCCTCGCGGACATAATCATTCATCTCGGCGAACACGTCGGCGTCGAGCAGGTCGGTGATCGCCTTGGCGAGATCGGCGCGCTCTTCGTGCGGCGTCAGCTCGAACAGATCGGCGATGTCGGCGGGATGCAGCGGCTCGACCAGTGCGCGCGCCGCCTCGGGATCGCCCGCATCGACCGCGTCGAGCACGGCCCTGACGAATTCCGGCTTCAGCCGGTCATCCTCGTCGAGCTGGCCGGTCTCGGTGTCCGACTCGGGCTGGGTCAGTTCGGTCTCGCTCATCCTGACCTCCCAAAGCCGTCGCGATGCCCGCCTCTACCCTCGCCGGGCGGCAAAGCCAAATCAACAAGACAGCGTCGGCGGGCCGCGCCTCGAATTCACGCCGCCATTGCGGATATCGAAGACCGCCCCTAGGTGCGGGGACCCATTTCTTCAGGAGCCCGACATGGCCGATTCCCCCGAAACCCTGACGCTGACGCTGGACGGCGGCGACGTGACGATCAAGCTGCGCCCCGATTTGGCGCCCCAGCATGTCGCGCGCATCGTCGAGCTGGCCAATGACGGCTTTTACGACGGCGTCGTCTTCCACCGTGTGATCCCGGGCTTCATGGCCCAGGGCGGCGACCCCACCGGCACCGGCATGTCCGGATCCGACAAGCCCAACCTGCCGGCCGAGTTCTCGCGCGAGCCCCATGTCCGCGGCGTGTGCTCGATGGCGCGCTCGCAGAGCCCGAACAGTGCCAACAGCCAGTTCTTCATCTGCTTCGACGACGCGCGCTTCCTCGACGGCCAATATACCGTGTGGGGCGAAGTGACGTCGGGCATGGAGCATGTCGATGCGCTGCCCAAGGGCGAGCCGCCGCGCGAGCCGGGCAAGATCGTCACGGCACGCGCCGCGTAATCTTCTAAAGCCCCTCCCCTCCCGGGAGGGGCTTTTCTCACACGCCCGGATCGCCGATCGTTTCGATCAGCCAGTCGTGGAACAGGCGCACCGGGCGCTGCGCGAGGGCGCGGGGCCGGCAGGCGAACCAGTAGCTGTACGGGCTCTCCACCTCGATATCGAACAGCTTGACCAGCCGGTCGTCATGCGCGTCCTCGAAATGGCTTTCGTGCATGAAAGCGATGCCGAGTCCCTGCGCTGCCGCTTCGAGCATCAGCGCGCCCGAATCGAAATGGTCGATCGCCAGCGGTTCGAGATCGTCAAGCCCCGCGGCGCGGCGCCAGGCGGTGAAGGTGTCGGGCATGTCGCGGTGGACCAGCGCGGTGAGCCCGGCCAGCTGTTTCGGCCGGGTGATGGGATCGGCCCGCTCGACCAGGTCGCGCGCGCCGATGACATAGACCGAATTGCGATCCAGCCGCTTGCCGTAAAGTGCCGGGTCGATCTCCCGCGCCAGGGCGATCACCGCGTCGAGCCCGTCGCCCAGCCTGGCAAGGCCATGCGCCGCCGTATCGATGTCGAGATGGAGCTCGGGATGCTTGGCGCGCAATTCGGCGAGCCGGGGGAACAGCCGCTGCGACGCGAACAGCGGCAGGATGCCGAGCCGCAGGCGCAGCACATCGGTACCGCTGGTCATCACCTCGACCGCGTCGGACAGGCTGTCGAGCGCCGGCGCGATCTGCGCCAGCAGGCGTTCGCCATCGGCATTGAGCACGACCGCCTGATGCCGGCGATCGAACAAGGGCTTGCCGATGAAGCGCTCGAGCGCCTGGATCCGGCGGCTGAGCGCGGGCGGGGACAGAGCGAGTTCCTGCGATGCGGCCTTGATCGAGCCGAGGCGCGCAACCTGCACGAACGCCTCGATCGCGGTCAGCGGCGGCAATCTGCGCATGATAAAAACGCTCCCTTTACGGCCGCATTGTGCGCCGCGTCATATACCCTGCGTTCCAAATCTACCATCGTCCCTCGTGTAATTGCCAGCCCCGATTGCACCAAACGCAATTGCACCGACTCTTTTCGCACTTGCAGCATAAACCGCTGCGCCGCATATAGAGCAGGCCTTTCAGGCATCCTCTCCTAAAACTTTCAAGGCCGGCCCTTTGGGGTCGGCCCTTTTTTTGTCTGCTTCCAGTGGCTTATCCGAAGCAGGCAATGCTCCCCTCGTATCTGCGGAACAACGATCCTATCTCGCGCGCTCAGCGTCGAGTTTCTCGAGGGGATACCATATGGCCGATGGCGAAGCGCCGGTTCGGAAATTGCAGGTTGCCAATGCCAGGCCCGAAGACAGTGGTCGCGGCCTGGCGCATATGCCGCGCGCGCTGATGGCGGCGCTGGGCATCGGCGAAGGCGATGTGATCGAGATCGTCGGCAAGTCGACCACGCCGGCGCGCGCCGTCGCGCCCTATGCCGAGGACGAAGGGCTCGAGATCATCCGCATCGACGGCCTGCAGCGCGCCAATGCCGGTGCCGGCTCGGGCGATTTCGTCGAGGTGCGCAAGGTCGAGTCCAAGCCGGCGACGCGCGTGGTGTTCGCGCCGGCGCAGCAGAATCTGCGGCTCGAGGGATCGTCCAACGCGCTGAAACGGACTTTTTTCGGCCGGCCGCTGACTCAGGGCGATGTCGTCGCGACCGCCGGGCAGCAGCGCGTCGACAATATGCCGCCGGGCGTGCAGCAATTCCTCCGCGCCCCCGCCTATGCGCTGCAGGAGATTCGTCTCGCGGTGATCGGCACGACGCCCAAGGGCGTCGTCCATGTCGACGAGAATACCGAGATCGAGCTGCGCCCCGAATATGAGGAGCCGAAGGAGGCGCGCCGCGCCGACGTCACCTATGACGATATCGGCGGCATGGGCCCGACGATCGACCAGCTGCGCGAGATGGTCGAGCTGCCCTTGCGCTATCCCGAGCTGTTCCAGCGCCTGGGCGTCGATCCGCCCAAGGGCGTGCTGCTGCATGGGCCGCCCGGTACCGGCAAGACCCGCCTCGCGCGGGCCGTCGCCAATGAAAGCGCCGCCGAATTCTTCCTGATCAACGGCCCCGAGATCATGGGGTCGGCGTACGGCGAATCCGAGGGCAAGCTGCGCCAGGTGTTCGAGGAAGCGGCGAAGAACGCGCCCTCGATCGTGTTCATCGACGAAATCGATTCGATCGCGCCGAAACGCGGCCAGGTGTCGGGCGAAGCGGAAAAGCGCCTCGTCGCGCAGCTGCTGACCCTGATGGACGGGCTGGAGGCGCGCGCCAATGTCGTCGTCATCGCCGCGACCAATCGCCCCGAGGCGATCGACGAGGCACTCAGACGTCCCGGCCGGTTCGACCGCGAGATCGTGGTGGGCGTGCCCGACGAGCGCGGACGGCGCGAGATCCTCGGCATCCACACCCGCGGCATGCCGCTGGGCGACAAGGTCGACCTCAACGAGCTGGCGCGGACCACCTATGGGTTCGTCGGTGCCGATCTCGCCGCGCTCGCCCGCGAAGCGGCGATCGAAGCGGTGCGCAAGATCATGCCGCGCCTCAACCTCGCCGAGGGCACCATCCCGCCCGAAGTGCTCGACACGCTCGCCGTGACGCGCGAGGATTTCCTCGATGCGCTGAAGCGCGTCCAGCCGAGCGCGATGCGCGAAGTGATGGTCGAGGCGCCGCGCGTCCGCTGGGAGGATGTCGGCGGGCTCGACAAGGCGCAGGCGCGCCTGAAGGAAGGCGTCGAGCTGCCGCTCAAGGACCCGGACGCCTTCCGCCGACTCGGCATCCGACCAGCCAAGGGTTTCCTGCTCTATGGCCCGCCGGGGACCGGCAAGACCCTGCTGGCCAAGGCCGTCGCGCGCGAGGCGGAGGCGAATTTCATCGCCACCAAATCGTCCGACCTGCTGAGCAAATGGTATGGCGAATCCGAGCAGCAGATCGCCCGGCTGTTCGCCCGCGCCCGGCAGGTGGCGCCCTGCGTGATCTTCATCGACGAGCTCGATTCGCTGGTTCCCGCACGGGGCGGTGGCCTGGGCGAGCCACAGGTGACCGAGCGCGTGGTCAACACGATCCTGTCCGAGATGGACGGACTGGAGGAGCTTCAGTCCGTCGTGGTGATCGGCGCGACCAACCGGCCGAACCTGATCGACCCGGCGCTGCTGCGCCCGGGCCGGTTCGACGAGCTGGTCTATGTCGGCGTGCCGGACAAGGCCGGTCGCCGCCGTATCCTGGCGATCCAGACCGGCAAGATGCCGCTCGCGCCGGACGTCGATCTCGACGAGATGGCCAGCCGCACCGAGCGCTTCACCGGCGCCGACCTGGAGGACCTGGTGCGCCGCGCGGGCCTGATCGCGCTGCGCCAGTCCTTGTCGGCCGCCGAAGTGACGATGGCGCATTTCGAGGAAGCGCTGCAGGATTCGCGCGCCTCGGTGACGCCGGACATGGAGCGCGAATATGAGCAGATGGCGGCGCGGCTGAAGCAGGAAGCCTCAGCCATCCAGCCGATCGGCTTCATCACCCCCGGACAGCTTCGTCCGCATGGGCCGAAGGGCAGCGACTGACGGTTCGCGCAGCGCGAACCAGCAATAGCCGAGCAGCAGGATGAGCGCGGCACCCGCTGTCAGATAAGGCAGCGCGTGCCGCGCCTCGTACAGCCCGACTCCGATCGATGGCCCGAGCACGAAGGACGCGCCGTTGATCGAGGTGACCTTGCCGGCGACTGAGCCCTGCGCCGCATGCCCGACGGCAAGCGATGCGCCGGCGGTGAAGCCGGGGCGGGTGAAGCCGAAACCGATCGAGGCCAGCGCATAGGCCGTGGCGATGCCGTAGAGCGACGTCGCGAGACCGGTCAGCGCGCAGCCGGCAGCGCCGATGACCAGGCCGACCAGCATCAATTGCCGCGGCTTCATGTCGAGCAGCGGGATGATGCCCCATTGGACCAGCAATGCTGCCCCCGCGCCCATCATCAGTACGATGCCGGTCGGCTGGAGCGCGTCGGCCGGCGCGAGCTGGAGCCGGTCGATGACGAGGAAGCCGATCGCCTGGCTGGTCATCGCCTGGGCATGGCCCATCACCAGCCCGGCGATCATCCACGCACGGACGCGCGGATCGAAATAGCCGACGCGTTCGCTGTGCGGCTCGATCGCGGCGGTGATGCTGGCGCCGCTGCTCTGCCCGCCGATCGAGGGATAGGCGTTGGCGGCGCCGTGCGTGCCGGGCTGCGGCGTCCGGTCGTTGGGCAGCCGCTTGACCACCGCGACATAGATGAAGGCGGCGAACAGCGCGAAGAGGAAGGCCGGGCCCGACAGCCCGATCTCGACCGCGCCGATGCTGCCGAGGATGAGGAACGGGGCGATCGCCGGCCCCAGGATCGTGCCCAGCCCGAACGCCGACCCGAGCAGGGTCAGCGCGCGCGTGCGCTCCTCGCGGCTGGTGCGCCCGGCGACCAGCGCCTGGACCGCCGGGGGCGCCGCGGCGCCGAAGGTCCCGTAGATCAGCCGGCCGCCGATGAAGCAGATAAAGGCGGCGGTGCCGCTGATCCAGCCATTGATTCCGGCGGCGAGGAACAGGCCGCACAACAGCAGCGAGACGCAGAAACCCCCGATGCCGAGCAGGATCATCGCCCGCCGGCCATGCCTGTCGGAGCGATTGGCCCAATAAGGCGCGGCGATCACCCAGAGCAGGGCCGACACCGAAAAGGCGGCGGCGACCGCGCTGTCGGGCACTTTCAGCGAGCGGCCGAGCGCGGGCAGGATCGATTGCAGCGCGGTGTTGCCCGCCGCGATGGTGAGCATCACCAGGAACAGGAGCGCGAAATCGCGATTGACCCCGGGTGCCTTCACCCTTTGATCCAGCCATAGGAGCGCTGTGCCGCGCAGACGATGACGTCGTAGCTTTCATACCAGCGCTCGCGCCCGCCGTCGCGGATCGCCTTGTGCTCGGGATGGTCGCGCCAGGCGAGCGCGCTGGCCTCGTCGGCCCAGAAGCTGAGCGTGATGCCAAACCCGTCGGGCCCGCGCGTGCTTTCGATTCCGCGATAACCGGGTTGGGTCCTTGCCAGCGACTCCATCGCCTCGGCGGCGGCGGCATAGCCGGCATCGTCGACGGCGGTGCGCCGCGAGAGGAAGATCACCACGATCTGGCCGGTCCGGTCGTCGCGCATGCGCCTCGCTTAGGCGCTTCGCGGCGGCGCGCAACCCTGAACGGGACGCCCATGGCCTTTGCGGCGGACCCTAAGACTTGAATGTTCGTTACACTATTGCGACAGATGCTCGTGACTCATCAAAACAAGGATCGCCAGTGACCGTTTCCACCACTGCAGCGCGGCGCCAGCGCCGGGCCGCCGCCGGAGTGTCCTCACCCTGGGCCATGTTCCTGAAAGGGTTCATGAAACATCCGGTCATGGTCGGATCGATCGTTCCCTCCTCGGGCAAGCTGATCCGCAAGATGCTCGGTCCGGTGGACTGGCAGAACACGAAGCTGTTCGTCGAATATGGGCCGGGTGTCGGCACTTTCTGCCCGCATATCCTGGAGCGGCTAGCCCCCGATGCGACCTATATCGCGATCGATACCAACCCCGACTTCATCCGCTATCTGCGCCACGAGATCACCGATCCGCGGTTCCTCGCGGTCGGCGGGTCTGCGGCAGACGTGCGCCAGATCGTCGAGGACCATGGCTTCGACCATGCCGATTATGTCCTGTCGGGCCTGCCCTTCTCGACCCTGCCCGCCGGCGTCGGCGACGCGATCGGCCAGGCGACGGCCGATGTGCTGCGCCCGGGCGGCGCCTTTCTGGTCTATCAATTCTCGCCCAAGTGCCGCGATTTCATCGAACCCTATCTTCCGAAAATCGACCACGACATGGAGTGGTGGAACGTACCGCCCGCCCAGCTTTACTGGGCGTGGAAGGAATAGGGGTCAGGGCCTTTTCGCGAGCCGCTTGCGCGGCCCGAAATTGAGCCCCTTCGTCACATTATAGTCGAGCACGGTCATCACGAAGAAGGCGGCTGCCTGTTTCAGGCGCACCCACCAGGTGGTGCGTGCCTTGTACAGGGCGGCGGTGATCCGCTCGGACTGGTCGACCTCGCCGTCGACATAGGCGCGCACATGCGCGGCAAAGGCCTTGTCGTCGATCCGCAGCATCATCTCGAGGTTCAGGAACAGGCTGCGGATGTCGTAATTGGCCGAGCCGATATAGACCACGTCGTCGATGACGAAGAGCTTGGTATGCAGCTTGTTCGGCTGATATTCGTAGATCTCGACCCGTTTCCGGAGCAGCCCGGCATAAGTGAAGCGCGACGCCCAGATCGCCGCGCCATGATCGTTCTTCGACGGTAGCACAATGCGCACCCTGCCGCGCATGCCCGCCCGGTCGAGCCGTTTCAGCATGCCGGCGCTGGGCGCGAAATAGCCGGCGATGATGTCGATCGCCTGGGCACCTTCCAGGTCCCGCTTCACCGCGCGCGCCCAGGGGGACAGGCGCCGTGTCGGGCCGCCGAACAGCCAGCGCGTCCCGCCCTCGGGCTCGCTCCAGGTGCCGAGCGCGCGACGCAGCGAGCGGAGCGGCGCTCGGGGTTGCTTCGACCAGCGCGACAGCGCGTCGAAATAGCCGGCGATATGCCGGGCCGCGGGGCCGACCACCAGCAGCCCCAGGTCGCGCCACGCCTGTTCGGCGGGCGTGCCGAAATAACTGTCCTCGACGTTGAAGCCGCCGATGATCGCGCGGGCCTCGTCGGCCAGCGCCAGCTTCTGGTGGTTGCGCAGCAGATAGCGTCGGCCCCAGCGCGGCACGAAGCGGCAGACATCGACCCCGGCATCGCGCAGCGGCTCGAAGAAACGATGCTGCTCGGCATGCTCGCTGCCCAGGCCGTCGACCACGAGCGACACCGTCACCCCGCGGGCCGCCGCGTCGAGCATCGCCTGGCGCACCCGGGTGCCCGCCGCGTCGTCGACATAGATGTAATAGATGATGCGCAGGGTGCGCTCGGCGCCCGCGATCAGGTCGATCAACGCATCGAGCCGGCGCGGCCCGGTATCGAGCATGGTCAGCTGGTTGCCGTCGACGGTGAAGCTCGGCTGGACGGCGGGTTCGGTCATTCCGCTGATGTGGCCGCGCGGAGCGACGGGGGCAAGCCGGATTCCTTGACTCCTGGCAGGTTGCGCCCTAGATCGCCGGTCTTCATTCTATCGTTGTTTGCGAAGGAAGCCGTTCATGGCGCGCGTCACTGTCGAGGATTGCGTCGACAAGATTCCCAACCGGTTCGATCTGGTGCTGTTCGCGGCGCAGCGTGCCCGGCAGATTTCCGGCGGTGCCGACCTGACGATCGACCGCGATCGCGACAAGAACCCGGTCGTCGCGCTGCGCGAGATCGCCGAGGAGACGGTGCGCCCGAATCACCTGGAAGAGGCAGTCGTTTCCGGCCTGCAGCGCGTCCAGGTCGATGACGAGGACACGCCCGACGAGATCGGCTCGCTCGCCGCTTCGGCCGAGGCGCTGCGCCTCACCGCCGCCGCGCCGCCGCGCAACCAGAATCTGGGCGGCGACTACGAGGGCTGAGCCCTTCGAGTCCGACGAATACCAAAAAAGCCCGCGGAGCGATCCGCGGGCTTTTTGTTTTCATTGGCGACGTCGGCCAGCCACGCCAACCGTCACCCAGGGCTTTTCTGGGGCCATCGCGCCGCACCGGTGCCAGCGCGAGAGGAGGAATGGATGCCGGAACAAGTCCGGCATGACGGCTATTCCTCGGATACCGTTTCCCGCCGCCCCTTGAACCCTTGCGCCACGACATACCATTCGGACGAGCCCTTGCGGCTCGCGGGCGGCTTGGCGTGCTTCACCGTCTTGAAATTGCGCTTCAGCTCCGCGACCAGCGAGGCGTCGGCGCCGCCGGCGAACACCTTGCCGACGAACACCCCGCCCGGCTCGAGCACATCGACCGCAAAGGCCAGCGCCGCCTCGACCAGCGCCATGGTGCGGAGCGCGTCGGTCTGCGGATGGCCGACCGTATTGGCCGCCATGTCCGACAGCACCAGGTCTGGGGCGCCGCCCAGCGCCTCGGTGAGCTTGTCCGGCGCGGCATCGTCCATGAAGTCCATCTGGAAGATCGTGACGTCGTCGATCGGGTCGACCGGCAGCAGATCGATGCCGACGATCGCCGTCTTGGGCGAGCGCCGCCGCACCACCTGGCTCCAGCCGCCGGGCGCGATGCCGAGATCGACCACCCGCCTCACCCCGCGCAGGAAACCGAATCGCTCGTCCAGCTCGATCAGCTTGTAGGCGGCGCGGCTGCGATAGCCCTCGGCCTTGGCGCGTTTCACATAGGGATCGTTGAGCTGGCGATCGAGCCAGCGCGTCGATTGCGGCGTCCGCCGCCGCGCCGTCTTGACCCGGACCCGAAGCCCGCCACCATCCTTGCTCATAAGGCTTTCCCACCGATCAGCCGGCGCAATATGCCTTCGCGGATACCGCGATCGGCGACGCCGAGCCGTTCGGCCGGCCAGAGATCCAGAATCGTCTCGAGGATCGCACAGCCGGCCACGACCAGATCAGCCCGCTCATTGCCGATACAGGGCATGGTGGCGCGTTGGGCAAGGCTCATCCGCGACAGGTCGCTGCTGATCCTGCGCATCGAGGCGGCCGGCACGATCAGCCCGTCGACCGCCGAGCGGTCATAATGCGACAGGCCGAGATGGACGCTGGCCAGGGTGGTGACCGTGCCGCTGGTGCCGAGCAACCGCGGCCGCTCCATTCCGGTCGGCAGGCGGGCGGCGAAACCGGCGAAGCTGTCGGCGACGAGTCCGCGCATCCGCGCATAGGCCGCGGCCAGGCCGTCAGGGCCGGTCCCGCCGCCCGCGCTCTCGGTGAGCGAGACGACGCCCCAGGGCGCGCTGTGCCAGTCGAGCACCACCGGGACCTTGGGCCGCGTGTCGACCAGCACCAGCTCGGTCGATCCGCCGCCGATGTCGAACACCAGTGCGGGGTCCTCGCCGGGCTCGATCAGCGCATGGCAGCCGAGCACGGCAAGCCGGGCTTCCTCCTCGGCGGAAATGACGTCGAGATGAATGCCGGTTTCGGCATAGGCGCGGGCGATGAAATCGGGGCCGTTGCTCGCCCGCCGGCACGCCTCGGTCGCAACGGAGCGCGACAGGGCGACGTTGCGGCGCTTCAGCTTGTCGGCACAGACCTTCAGCGCGGCGAGGGTGCGGTCGATCGCGGCGTCGCTCAGGCGACCCGTCGCCGCGACACCTTCGCCCAGCCGGACGATTCGCGAAAAGGCGTCGACCACGGCGAATCCATCGCCCTGAGGCCGTGCGATCAGCAGCCGGCAATTATTGGTGCCGAGGTCGAGCGCGGCGAAGTGACGCGCCTCCGGCCAACGCGCGCGTCCCGCCCCGGGATTCTTTCCGGGAGTTGGCGCCGAACGGGCAGGTCTGTCCTGCCGGTACGGCATCTTGGGCGATTGATCCCCCATGCCGTGTGTACTCGCTTTTATGTTCTGCCGTCGCGTCGGCCCCGGGGGGCCGCCGTTCGGTGCTTGGGGAAAGCGTAGCGCAGGCAATGCCATGCGGCAAGCAGCACACCTGCGGTCGGTTGACAGCCCCGGCGCGGCCCCCTAGATCGCGGGCCGCGTTGCCCCGTCGTCTAATGGTAAGACTACGGACTCTGACTCCGTCTATTGAGGTTCGAATCCTCACGGGGCATCCATTTCCCCACCTTGAGCATGTGGGGGAGCCATCAGCTCTCAGCATGTTAGTCGCCGGACCGCCAACGAACGGCGCCACCGGATCGCACTTGGCTGCGTTGGTCGGAAATCCTTGCCGGCGGCCGAGGCACGTCCGTGTCGAGCCGGTCACCGACCCATATTTGATCAGTTGTCGTCATCTCCCAGCGGTGTGGCCCTGAGGACACAGTCTGACGAAGACCGTGCTCGTGGCGGGATCATATTGCAGTTCAGACGGTTAACGCCTCGCCTTAACACGAGGACAGTAAACATGCGTACCATATTGCTTATCGCGGCCGCGTCGGCCGCGTTGATTTCCGGCGGCGCTTCCGCTCAGGACAATCCCACATCCTTTCGCGGCATTCGCATCGAGGGAAATATTGGCGGGGACCGCTTCCAGTCCCAGGGCGTCCATAACGACAAGCTCGGTTATGGCGGCACGGTGGGCTTCGACGGTGTGATCGGTGACAAGATCGTGATCGGCCCGGAGGGCAGCTACTGGCGCGCCAATGACTGGACGGAGAACTGCACCTCCGCAAGCAACGGATCAACCTGCCACAAATCCTTCGAGGAATGGGGTGCCGCGGTTCGGGCGGGCGTTCTTGTAACACCGCGCGCGCTGGTATTCGCCAAGGGCGGCTATGTCAGCAATGAACAGCGCAAGCGCTTCACCGCGGGGCCGGGTGGCGGCTCCTTTTATGACCATTTCCGTACTGACGGCTATCAGGTCGGCGGTGGCGTGGAGTATACGGTCACTGAAGGCCGGGTGCCCGCCTATGTGAACGTGCAATATGTCTATTCGCAATATAACGATCATACGTCGCGCCAGCGCCTGATGGCAGGCGTGGGTATCCGCTTCAAATAGGCCTCACGACCAGCGGGAGGCACGTCCTCCCGCTGGTTCGTCCCAATGGGTCAACGCAACTCGGACTATAGTTCGCGGCGCGGCCCGCCGCTGCGCGGCTCTGACGGGACGCGACCCGCCATGCGCGCCGACGCTTCTTCCATGCGGATGCGCGAACGCTCCAGATGGACCCGCATCGCCGTCTCGGCCGCCGCCGGATCGCGCGCGAGCAGCGCGTGGATGATCTCGGCATGCTCCTGCGCTGCTTCCTGGGGCGCATTGGTGTTGAACAGGAAGCGGAAGATGTGGAGGTGCATGTGCAGCCGCTCGATCGTCTCGGCGATCAGATGGTTGCCGCTGCCGGTCGCGACCAGGCTGTGCAGCATCGCATCCGCCTCGGCGAAGCGGGCATAGGCGACGCCGGTTTCCGCCTGGATCCGGTCCATCTCCTCTTCCATCGCCGACAGCTGGCGCAGCATGTCGTCGTTCATCGATTCGGCGGCGCGCGCGGCGGCATAGGGCTCGATCAACTGGCGCAGCACATACAGGTCGCTGACCTCGGCGGGCGTCATCTGCGCGCTCGCATGATAGCCGACATTGGGGACCTTGATGACGAGCTTCTCGGCCTCGAGCCGGCTCAGCGCCTCGCGGATCGGGGTCTGCGAGATGCCGAGCTTGCGCGCGACGGCATCGATCCCGATGCGCGTGCCCGGCGCGATCTCCATCGACACCAGCATCGACAGGAGATGCTCGTGCGCCCAGGCGACCAGGGTCGGCACCGGGGCTGGCCGCGGCGAGCGATAGCCGGCGGGGAAGGCAAGGGGGGAGTCGGTGGTGTCCATCTAGGTCTCGAACTGCAACGGCGCCGTGGCGTCTATGCAACACCTATAGGATATCGGATCACCGCGGGAAAGGACGATCGCGGTGCATAGGGTAACAATGGGCCTATCGCCCGTCCCCGCAGGCCAGCCCAGGCGTCATCAGCGGCGGCGCTACCAGCCTATTTCCAGTATTTGCCGGCGAACTGGATGAAATAGGGCCAGTTGGGGTTGGGGGTGTGGCCTTCGGTGTGCTGGCGGTACCCGATATCGCCCGTGCCGAGATAGGTGAGGATCGGCGGGAACGTTGCGGTCTGCAGCCCCTTCCTGCCAAGCAGCGTCCAGACCGGGCTGGCCGCCGCCGAGGCCATGAACATGCCACGCGCATCGACCCAGCCATCACCGGGCACCGCGGAGGGCGGCGTCATGATCAGCGCGCCGCCGCCGATGAACAGCGGCCGGGGCGCGACCATCGCGATCAGCTCGTGGCTGTCGACCGACATCTCGCTGGCATTGTGGCCGATGGCCGCGAATTTGAGGAAATTTCCCGCGAACCAGTGGAATTCACTGACCGCCGCCAGATTGGGAATGCCCTCGCCGAAATTGCGGCGATAAAGCGCGGCACCGCCCGCGCCCGAGGAGGAAATGAAGCCGGTGGCGAAGCGCTGGTCGTACGCGAGCGCGACGAGCGCTGCCTTGCCGCCGCGCGAATGGCCGAAGATCGCGACCTTCTTCGCATCCACCTGCCTGTCGGTCGCGAGATAATCGAGCCCCCGGCTCGCGCCCCAGGCCCAGGCGCGCAGCACGCCCCAATCCTCCAGGCTGCGCGGCTGCCCCTTGTTGACCAGGCCGATAATGCCTTGCGTCAGGCCCGCCGCATTGTCGGCCTGCACGCTATTGGTGTCGAGCGTCGCGAAACCCCAATTCTTCGCCAGCAATTGCTCGCGGTAATCGGGGCCCGGCGGCAGCGCCGGCGCGCCCGGCGGACGCGGCCGCGGATTGACCGAGCCGAACGACATCACGACCGGCACGCGCTTGCCCCTGGCGGATGCCGGCGTCGACAGGTTCATCAGGATATCGACGGTGATGGCGGGCGCCGCCGCGTTGTCGACATGGCCGACCAGCTTCCGGGTGACGACAGCGGTCGCGCCGATCGTCTCTTCCACGGTTTCGGCGACATGCCAGGTCACCATCGGCACATTGGCCGGCACCCGGCCATAGACCTCGCGGTCGAACAGCTCGGCAATCTCGGCACGGCGCGCGGGCCATTGTGATGCCCTGGTCAGCTTGACCCCGGCATTGCTGGTCAGCGGATCGGGGAGATTGGGGAAAGGGTTGGCCCGGGTCTCATCGAAATTGGCGAAATCGGGCTTGCTCGGATCGCGCGCCGAGACGGTCGGGGTCAGCGCGGTTATTCCCAGCAGGTGCATCTCGCGGGTCCGTTCCGTCGCGGATTCGGCCGTGATGCGATCGCGCTCCGGATCGGCCGGCGGGGCCGCCGGCGCGGGTGGCGTCTGCGCGGCGCGGATCGATGGGGCCGCCAGCGCGGTGGAGACCAGCAGGAGCGCTGCAACGGAAAGCCTTCCCTTCACGATCGTCTCCTGGGCCAGTGATAAAAAGGCGGGGCGGCGCCGAAGCGACGCCCCGCCAGGTGTCCCGCGCTCGGGAGCGACGGGAGGGGTAGGGTGAGCGCCGGGTGGCTCAGCGCTTGTACAGCGGCGGTGAGCCGGCAACCTTCGTCCGGAGACGGTAGATGCTGGTCGAGCCGGTGAAATAGAGATCCTTGCCGTCGGCCCCGCCCCAGGCGAGGTTGGCGGCGACTTCGGGCAGCTTGATCTGGCCGAGCAGCTTGCCCTGCGGCGAGATGACTCGAATACCGCCCGGGCCAGTGCTCCAGACATTACCGGCGACATCGGTCTTCAGCCCGTCCGGGCCGCCCCGGCCCATGCTGCGATCATAGGTGAACAGCACGCGCGGGTTGGACAGCGCGCCGTCCTTGCCCACGTCATAGGCGCGGGTGAACATCTCCGGCCCATAGCTGTTGACGTAGAAGGTCTTGCCGTCGTTCGAGAAAGCGAGGCCGTTGGGCAGCTTCAGGTCGGTGACCATCGGGGTCAGCTTGCCGTTGGCATAACGATAGACCGCAGCGAAGGGCTGCTCGAGCGGCGGCGACGGCTCCATGTTCATCGGGCCGAAGGGCGGATCGGTGAACCACAGCGCGCCGTCCTTGGCGAACACCAGGTCGTTCGGGCTGTTGATCTTCTTGCCGTCATAGGTGCTGAGAAACGGCTTGATCGCGAGCTTGGCGTCGAGCCGCGACAGGTTGCGGCCGCCCTGCTGGGCATAGACGATCGTGCCGTCCTTGTCGGTGGCCATCGCGTTCGGCCCGAGCGTCTTGCCCGGCTTCGGGTTGGGATAACCGCCGGCATGATCGACCAGCAACTCGACCTTGCCGTCGGGCGTGACCGCGCGGATTTCCTCGCCACCGACATCGGAGAACCACAGCCGCCCTTCACGCCACATCGGGCCTTCGACGAACTTGAAGCCGGTCGCGACCTTTTCGATCTGCGCATCGGGCGCGATCAGGGCGTCGAGCGCGGGGTCGGCCCGCACCACTTCGGACTCGGGTGCGGCGGGCGGCGTCTGCGCGGACGCGCCGATCGCCGCGATCCCGGCACTCATGACAAGGGCGTATTTCAGCACGGACTTCATCGCTTTATCCCCTCCAGGGTTGTTCTCGTTCGGCCGGGAAAACCCGGCCGCAGGTTTCACTTCGCGGCAGGCTTGGCCGGTTCGGGGCCGAAATTCGTCGCGAGATAACCGATCACCATGGTCATATCGTCGGGCGTCAGATCGGCACCGCGATCGACCATCAGCTGCACCGTCGCTGCCCAGTCATCGGCGCTGCGGCGCTGATTGAACACGCTCGCGGTCGAATGGCAGGTGCTGCAGCGCTCGTTGATCACGACCAGCGCCGGGCCGGGCGGCGGTGCCGGGGCGGTGCTCGCCGCCGCCGGCGCCGGCGGCGCGCTCTGCGCCTCCAGTCCGCGAGTCGCCACGACCGCAAAGGCCAGGCCCATCACACTCAACGCTATCTTCCGTACAGACATCTCGACCCGATACTCCAGTTACAAACTTACTTCGGCAGCGCGAACGCCAGCACGGCATCGCTCGATACCGGCGAGCCGTTGAACCCGCCGGTATCGACCGCCGCGACAAATTGGCGGCCGCTCTTGCCGGCATAGCTGATCGCCGAGCCATAGATCGCCGCGGGCAAGGTCGCGGTCCACAGCACCTTGCCGGTGCGGGTATCGAAGGCGCGCATCTTGTTCTCATCGGTGCCGCCGAAAAAGGCGAGGCCGGTCGCGGTGACGATCGGCGCGCCCGAGCTCAGCCGGCCCGTATCGCGCATGCCTTCCGGCAGCGTGTCGGTCGTGCCGAGCGGCACGCGCCAGGCGATCTTGCCGCTGTTGACGTTGACCGCGACCATTTCGCCCCAGGGCGGCGGGCCGCATGGCGTGCGCGTCTCGCGATCCCAGAAATAGACATAGCCGCGCGCCAGACCCCAGGAACCGTCCGCCTGCTTGGCGAGCTGTTGCGGGCTGGCCAGCGAGTTGACGTTCGTGATGTAGAGGCCCTGTTTCGGATCGAACGCGCCCCCTCCATAATCGATGCCGCCCAAGCTGCCCGGGAAGAAGGCGACGGCCGAATCCGCCCGGAACGGCTGGAACATCTTGCTTCCGACGATCTTGTAATCGTCGACCACTTTCTGGCAGCGCTGCTTCACATCGGGTGTCATCGCCGCCATTTCCGACATGTCGAACGACAAGCGGGTCAGCGGCGGCGGCGTCGACGGCATCGGCTGAGTGGGCGAGGGGAATTCGCCCGGGATGTCGGTGTCGGTCGGAACCGGCACTTCCTTCACGTCGTAGATCGGCTTGCCGGTGACGCGGTCGAGGATGAACATGATCGCCATCTTGCTCATCACGGCGATCGCCGGGACGGTCCGGCCGTTCTTCTTCACGTCCATCAAGGTCGCGGCGGGCAGGTCGACGTCCCAGATGTCGTGATGCACGACCTGGAAATGCCAGAGATATTTGCCATTATTGGCGTCCACCGCGACGATCGAGTTGCCGTAGAGATTATTGCCCTTGCGGTCCCCGCCCCAGCGATCGAAGCTGGGCGCGGCGATCGGCAGATAGGCGATGCCGCGCTTTTCATCGACGACGATCTGCGTCCAGACATTGTTGCCCGACCGGTTCTTCCAGCTATCGCCTTCCCAGCTGCCGAAGTTCTTCTCGCCGGGCTGCGGCACCGTGTGGAAGGTCCAGACCAGCTTTCCGGACCGCGCGTCCCAGGCACGCACATCGCCGCGCGCACCGAGCGACGGGGTTTCCTGTACGCGCGACCCAGTGATGATCAGATCACCATAGATTGCCGGCGGACCCGACATGCCGAATTGCGTATTCGGGTTTCCGTTGGTGATCTCCGGCGTCTTCATGTTGACCACGCCGTTCTCACCGAAGCCGGGTACCGGCACGCCGGTGGCGGCGTCGAGCGCGATCAGCCGGCCCGAGCGGGTGCCGAACACGATCTCCGGCCTGGCCTTGCCCGAGCCGGGCCAATATTGGACGCCGCGCGTCGAGGCCTGATCGCGTTCGGGCATCTGGTAGGCCCAGAGTTCCTTGCCGGTATCGGCATCGAGCGCGACGACCTTGCCGTAGGGCGAAGGGAAATACATCACACCGTTCATCACGATCGGCGTCGCCTGCGACGAGGAGAAGCGCGGTCGTGGCGGTGGCGGCGTGTTGGCCGGTGCCTCGGGGTTTACCGGGAAGGCAGGCACGACGAAATTCGACGGCTTCATGTTGTAGGTCCAGGCGACCTGAAGCTTGTCGACATTCTGCGGCGTGATCTGGGTCAGCGGCGAATAGCGCGACGCCCCCTGGTCATTGCCGTAGCTGGGCCAATCCTTGCCGGCGGGAGCGGCGTTGAGCGTGGTGGCGCCGGCGGCGATCGTCGCGGCGCCCGCGAGCAGCAGCGCGACCCTCAACGGGCGGTCCTCGGACGAGCGGCCTGCGCGGCCATGTACGACGCCTTGGACGCGAGGTCCTTCGCTACACCGATCACCATCATGTCGAGGGGAGCCGCTCCTGTTGATCGAATCGACCGGGACTGGCCCAGGTCGATGGGGATGACATCCCCGGTGTGAATAGCCGCTGTCTCGGATCCCACGGTTGCTTCGCCGTCGCCCGAGATGACCAGATAGACCTCGCTCATCTCCGGCAGGGTCCGGGCACCGACCGAGGCGCCCGTGGGGATGCGGAGATGATCGACATAGGACCAGGGAGTCGAGAACACGCTCGGCTCGAACGCGCGGCGATATTGCACCGTGCCGGTGCCGCCATCCATGCCCGCGACCGCGCGCAGCTGGGCCGGATCGAAGCGCGCCGAGATGAACTGCGGGATCGGATCGAGCGTCACATTGGTGCGCGGATCGTTCAGGTTGAACGCGTCATAGGTCTTGGTCAGCCCAACATTGATATTGACCCACTGCACAGGCTTGTCAGTGGGATTGTAGATGCCGTGCGCCTGACCCATGCGGTCGGGCACCGCGGCGGGGCCCTTGATGAGTGAGGTATGGCCGTTGATCGTGAACTGCGCCTCGCCGTCCAGGATGACGAACATTTCCTCGCACCCATTGTGGAAATGCTCGCCGATGCCGCTTTTCGGCGCGATCACGCCGCGATGGACGAAGATCAGATTGGTGCTGAGCGCATCGGCACCGAAGATCTGGCCGAACTCCATGGATCCGGCGCCGGCATGAACGCCCTCGCTGTGACGGAACTTGGTCGGATCGGTGTGGCCGATGCGCTGCGCCAGTGGTTTGGCGGATGGGGCCGGAACAGCGGACTGCCCATGGGCGGCAGCGACAATGAGCATCGGCGCGACGATCGCGCACGCCAGATAATGCTTCCTCAATCCAGATCTCCCCTCGGCGTCTCCGCCGGCGCCTTGCGGGGCCGGCTCAGACGTTGTTCTTTGTTTCGACGGATGCTAGCAGGGTGCAATATCATATACAATATGATCCTGAGCCATTTGGCGACAGGGCGCGGATTAGCGAGGGGATAGACCATGATGACGGAAGCGAGGCGCTCGCAAGTGCGGGTCTTATTGATTTTCCTGCTTTTTATGCTGAGCGCAGTCGCGTTCCTCGACCGGACCAACATCTCGGTCGCGGGCGTGCAGATGCGTCAGGAATATGGAATCGATCAGATTCACCTGGGCTGGGTCTTTAGCGCCTTCCTCATCGGCTATGCCGCCTTCCAGGTTCCGGCCGGTTGGCTCGCGGTCAGGATCGGGCCGCGCAAAGCCCTTACTTATGGCGTCATCTGGTGGGGTCTCTTCTCCGCCGCGACCGCTTTGGTCTCTCCCGCCTTCGGCAGCACCGTATTGCAGCTGATCATCGTCCGGTTCCTGCTCGGGGCGGGTGAAGCGGTGATCTATCCGGCGGGCAACCAGCTCCTGTCGCGCTGGATCCCGATCCAGGAGCGCGGCAAGGCCAATGGACTGATCTTCGCCGGCGTCGGCGCGGGTTCCGGCCTGACCCCGCCGCTGATCACCGCGCTGATCGTGTTCGGCGGCTGGCGCCTGTCCTTCTATGTCTGCGCGCTGATCGGCATCATCGTCGGTGCCATCTGGTATGTGCTCGCGCGCGACAAGCCGGAAGATCATCCGGCCGTCTCCGCATCCGAGCTCGCCCATATCCGGGCGGGCCTGCCCGCCCTGTCGACCGCTCCGACGCCCGCCACGCCCTGGGGCACGATCCTGACCGATCGTAACGTCTGGGGCCTGTTCATCAGCTATTTCTGCTTCGGCTATGTCGCCTGGCTCTTCTTCAGCTGGTTCTTCATCTACCTGGCCGAGGTGCGCCATGTCGATCTGAAGACGAGCGCGCTGTACAGTTCGATGCCGTTCATCGCGATGACCATCTGCTGCCTGAGCGGCGGCGTCGCGAACGACCGGATCGCCAGGAAATACGGCCTGTTCTGGGGTCGCAGCGGTCTGGCGGTGGTCGCCTTCATCCTGACCGCTGGTTTCCTGGCCGCGGGATCGCAGGTGACCAGCACCGGCCTGGCCGTGGTGATCCTGGCGGGCGGCGCAGGCGCGCTCTATCTGTCGCAAAGCTCGTTCTGGTCGGTCACCGCCGATATCGCCGGGCCCTATACCGGGGTCGTCTCGGGCTTCATGAACATGGGTTGCCAGATCGGCGGCGCGATCACGGCATCGCTGACGCCGTGGATCGCGGCGGAATATGGTTGGATCGCGGCCTTTGGCACGGCCGCCGCGCTCGCGGTGGTCGGGGCGATCGCCTGGTGTTTCGTGCGGCCTGACCGGCTGATCGTTGCCGAGCGGCCGGCCGCGCCCCATCTCGAGGCGGTTGCCGCCTGACTTTTCGCCGACGGGCAATCATCACTATAGTGCCGTCGGCGGGCGGCGAGAATGAAGGAAGACATTGAATGACGACGCTGCCGCTTTCCGGCATCCGGGTGCTCGATATCACCCAGGTCATGGCAGGCCCGTTCTGCTGCATGCTGCTGGGCGACATGGGCGCCGACGTGATCAAGATCGAGCCGCCCAAAACGGGCGATTCGACGCGTCATTCAATGGGTTTCCGGCTGAAGGGGGAGGACAGCCCCGGCTTCCTCGCGCTCAACCGCAACAAGCGCAGCATCACGCTCGACCTGAAGAACGAGGCCGATCGCGACGTGCTCTATGCCCTGGTCAAGACCGCCGATGTGGTGGTCGAGAATGCCCGGCCCGGCGTCGCCGCCCGGCTCGGCATGGGCTATGACACGCTCAGTGCGATCAACCCGCGGCTGATCTATGCCAGCATCTCCGGCTTCGGCCAGACCGGCCCCTGGGCGCAGCGCCCCGGGTTCGACCTGATCGCGCAGGCGATGTCGGGCGTGCTCAGCTCGAACGGCTTTCCCGGCATGGAGCCGGCCAAGAACTCGATCGCCGTCGCCGATCTCGGCGCGGGGCTGTTCTCGGTCTATGCGATCCTGAGCGCGGTGATCGGCCGCGAAAAATCGGGCGTCGGCCAATATATCGACGCCTCGCTGCTCGAGGCCGCGATGGGCCTGTCGATCTGGGAAACGACCGAGCTGTGGGGCACCGGCAAGTCGCCGACCCCGATCGGCTCCGCCAACCGCATGTCGGGCCCCTATCAGGCAGTACTGGCCAAGGACGGCTGGTTTGTCATCGGCGCGGCCAATCAGGGCCTGTGGCTGACCTTCCTCAAGATCCTCGGCCGCGAGGAATTGCAGGACGTGCCGGAATATTCGACCAACGCCGCGCGCGTCGCCAACCGGATCGAGCTGATCTCGGAGCTGGCCCCGACCTTCCTGACACGCACCAGCCAGGAATGGATCGACGCGCTGCTCGGCGCCGGCGTGCCCGCCGCGCCGATCCTCGACTACGAGCAGGCGATGGCGAGCGAGCAGGCCGTTGCGCGCAACATGGTGATGGATGTGGCGCACCCGGTCGAGGGGACGTTCAAATCGCTCGGCTTCCCGGTCAAGATGATGGGCACGCCGCAGGAAGTCCGCCTGCCGCCGCCGCTGATCAACGAGCATGGCGAGGAGATCCGCCGCGAGCTGCGCGAACGCGGCCTGCTGCCGGCCGCCCCCGCGGAAGCGGCCGAATGAGCGGCCAGACCATCCTCGAGCGCGACGGCGCGATCGCGCGCGTCCGCTTCGACAATGTGCCGGCGCACAATGCGCTGACTCACCAGATGTGGGTCGACCTGCACGATATCTGCGTGCAGCTGGCCAATGACCCGACAGTGCGCGTCGTCACGTTCCGCGGCACTGGCGGCAAGGCCTTCATCTCGGGCACCGACATCTCCAGCTTCGCGCATTTCGACAAGGGCCAGGACGGCGTCGATTACGAAAACGAGATCGACATCTTCATGCGCTCGATCGACAAGATCCCCGCCACGACGATCGCGATCGTCGAGGGCTGGGCCGTCGGCGGCGGCATCAACATCTCCTCCGCCTGCGACTTCCGGATCGCGACGCCCAATGCGAAGTTCGGCTCGCCGATCGGCCGCACCATCGGCAATTGCCTGTCGAGCAGCAGCTATGCCCGCGTCGGCGGCGCCGTGGGCATCCAGATCGCCAAGCGCATGGTCCTGCTCGGCGAGATGATTACTGCTCAGGAACTGCTAAACAGCGGCTTCCTCTACAAGATGGTGGAACCCGAGGAGCTCGACGCCGCGGTCGAGGCGCTTGTCCAGCGCGCGGCGGAAAACGCGCCGCTGACCACGCGGACGACCAAGGAAGYGATCCGCCGGATGACCTTCGACAACCTTCCCGACATCCAGGACCTGATCGCCAACGTCTATGGCAGCAACGACTTCCGCCGCGGCGTGCACGACTTCCTGGCGAAGACCAAAAAGACCCCGATCTGGACGGGCGATTGAGCGTTACGGCGGTTCAGACCGCGCCTTAAACCCACTCATTACCGTCACCCCGGACTTGTTCCGGCATCCATCGTTCCGCAGACACCGCAGCCGTTGCGTTCGCGGGACGATGGATGCCGGAACAAGTCCGGGGTGACGTTTGGGCCTAAGCGTTACCTACCAACAAAAACGGCCGCCTCCTTCCGGAAGCGGCCGTCTTGCGATCCGCCAAGCCGTTACCAGCTGACGGCGATATATTTCGCTTCGGTATATTCGTGCAGGCCGTGGTGCGAGCCCTCGCGGCCCAGGCCGCTCTGCTTCACGCCGCCGAACGGCGCCGCCGCGTCCGACACCAGGCCGCGGTTGAGCGCGACCATGCCGGCCTCGATCCGCTCCGAAATGGCGAGGCCCTTTTTCAGGTCGCCGGTGAAGACATAGGCGGCCAGGCCGAACTCGGTGGCATTGGCCAGGCGGATGGCGTCCTCGACATCGTCGAACACGGTGATCGGCGCGACCGGCCCGAACACCTCGGTCGTCAGGATCTCGGAGTCCGGATGGATGTCGGCGATGACCGTCGGCGGGTAGAAGAAGCCGTCGCCATGCGGGGTCTCGCCGCCGATCAGGACGCGCGCGCCCTTGGCCTTGGCGTCCTCGACCAGCATCTCGATCTTGTCGATCGCTTCCTGGTTGATCATCGCGCCGCATTCGGTCGCCGATTCATAGCCCGGCCCGACCTTCAGCGCGCCCATCTTCTCGACCAGCTTGGTCGTGAACGCCTCATAGATGCCGCGCTGGACATAGAAGCGGTTGGCCGCGGTGCAGGCCTCGCCGGCGTTGCGCATCTTGGCGACCATCGCGCCTTCGATCGCCGCGTCGAGATCGGCATCGTCGAGCACCAGGAACGGGGCATTGCCGCCCAGCTCCATTGAGGCGCTGAGCACCTGGTCGGCGCATTCGCGCAGCAGGATGCGGCCGACCTCGGTCGATCCGGTGAAGCTGAGCTTGCGCACCCGCGGATCGTGCAGCATCGCGCGGCACACGCCGGGCGCGTCGCTGGTGTTGATGACGTTGACGACGCCCGCCGGAACGCCAGCCTCGAGCATGATCTGCGCGACGGCAAGCGCGGTCAGCGGCGTCTCCGCCGCCGGCTTCAGGATGACGGTGCAGCCCGCCGCCAGCGCCGGCGCGATCTTGCGCGTCGCCATCGCTGCCGGGAAATTCCACGGCGTGATCAGCAGCGAGATGCCGATCGGCTGATACTGGACCAGGATGCGGTTGTTGCCAGCCGGCGAGATCGCCAGCTCGCCGTTGATGCGCACGGCTTCCTCGGCATACCAGCGGAAGAATTCGGCGGCGTAGCCGACCTCGCCGCGCGCGTCGGGCAGCGATTTGCCGTTCTCCAGGCTGATCAGCTGGGCGAGCCATTCGGCGTTCGCCATCATCTTTTCCCAGCACGCCATCAGGATCGTGGCGCGCGCGCGGGGCGCGGTGGCGGCCCAGGCGGCGGCGGCGGCCTCGGCGGCGTCGACACAGGCGATGCCGTCCTCGACCGTGCCGTCGGCGATGGCGGTCAGCACGCCGCCGGTCGACGGATTGACCACCTCGATGCGGGCGCGGGCACGGCCCTCGACCCAGGAAGCGCCGATCAGCAGATCGGTCGGGATGTCGAACGGCGCTTCATGCTCGCCGGCTGCGGGGGCTGCGTAACTGTTGAGGGATTCCATCATTCTGCCTTTTGGAGGTTCAGATTCACGCGATCCATGAGCATCGAGCGGTCGCCCGCATAAGCGGCGCCGGTGATGCTGCGCATCGCGTCGAGATCCAGGGGACGGGGGTTGTTCTTGACGAGGCGTTGCGCCTTCAGGCCATTCTCCGCCACATATTCCTGCATGTCTTCGGCCAGGCCGAGCTGCTTGAGCGAGGTGGGGATGCCGACCGAAGCGAACAAGTCGGCGATCCCGTCGATGAAGAGCTGCGACAGCACGTCCTCATCATCGTCCGGCGAGCCCAGCCCGACGACACGGGCGAGCTCGGCAAAGGCCGGAACGGTGGCCGGACGGTTGAACTGCATGACATAGGGCAGGAGCGCCGCGACGCCGTCGCCATGCGCGGTGTGAGTCAGGTTTCCGACCGGATATTGCAGCGCATGCGCCGCCGCCGTGCCCGCCACGCCGAAGGCGCAGCCGGCGGCGAGCGAGCCGAGCATCAGCTGCTCGCGCGCGACCATGTTGCCGCCATCGTCATATCCCGCCTTGAGGCTGTCCCACACGCATTTCACCGCAAGCTTGGCGAAATGATCGGACAGCGCGTTCTTGCCGACAAAGACATGTTCCTGAGTCAGCATCGCATCGATCGGCCGGGAGAGCGCGGTATAGGCCTCGACCGCGTGAGTCATCGCGTCGGAGCCGGAACAGGCGGTCAGCCCCCTGGGGCAGGTGACGGTGAGCTCCGGGTCGCAGATCGCGGCCATCGGGATCAGATAGGGGCTGGCGATGCCGACCTTTGCGCCGAGTGCGTCGTCGGACACCACGGCGACGGGCGTCACCTCGGAGCCGGTGCCCGAGGTCGTCGGCACGGCGACCAGCGGCAGGACCGGGCCGGGCACCTTGAACTCACCATAATAGTCGCTGATCGCGCCGCCATGCGCGAGCAGCACGGTGACCACCTTGGCCAGATCCATGCAGCTGCCGCCGCCGATGCCGAGCACCACATCGGCGGTGAAGCCGCGAACCTGCTCGACGCATTCGAGGATGGATTCGACCGGCAGATCGGGCTGAGTCTGGTCATAGACATGAGTCTCGACCCCGGCCTCCGCGAGGTCGGCGAGCATCGTCTCGAACATCGGATCGGCACCGAGACGCGCATCGGTGCAGATCAGCGCGCGTGTGCCGAGCTGGGCGGTCACCTTGCCGATGGCGCGGCGCTGACCGACGCCGAACAGGACCGAGCGGGGGAGACGCATGGCGCCGAAAATATTCATTTTATGCCTGCCGAACGAGAGAGTGAAAGGATACGCATCAGGTTATTTCTTCGCGCTGTTCTGCTTGAGATAGGCGATCACATCCGCCTGATCCTGCGGCTTGGGGAGGCCGATAAAGATCATCTTGGTGCCCGGGACCGCCTGGCGGGGCCCGGCGAGGAAGCGGGCGAGGTTCTGGTCGTTCCAGACCAGCCCCGACGCCTTCATCGCCGGTGAATAGTTGAAGCCGGCGACCATGGCCGCCTTGCGCCCGGCAACGCCGCGCAGATTGGGGCCGAGGCCGCTCGCGCCCGTCGGATCGACGCTGTGGCACGACGCGCATTTCTTGAAGATCACGGCACCGTTCACGGCATCTCCCGGCGGCGCGGCCGAGATCGCGGCCGCCGCGCCCGCCATCATGACAAACGTTGTCAGACCCACAAGATACTTCATTCCGAACCTCCAGCGGACAGGGTTGCAGCCCCTGTACCGAAATATTTGTCCTTGCCGTCGCCGCGTCCCCGGATGCCCATATGCCCGTCACTCATGCGCGGGTTCGGGGATGAGCGGGCGCGACGCGTCGATCGTGAACATCAGCAGGGCCGCCGCCACGCACAGGCCGGCCAGCACGCCGAACGCGGCGCCCCAGCCGCTCGCCGAGACGATATAGCCGGTCAGCGTCGCCGCGACAAAAGCGCCGAGATTGCCGATCGTGTTCATCACCGCCGACACCGATCCGGCGAACTCGCCGCCGATATCGAGCGTCACGGCCCAGGACACGCCGACGGTCAGTTCGAGGCCGAACAGCGCGAGGCAGAAACAGGCGATGCTGATAATGTGATTGTCCGACGCGGTGGCGAGCGGGATCATGACGGCGGCGATCGCGAAGCCGACCACCGACACCCAGCGCCGCGCGAACAACAGGCCGCGCCCGCGCTTCACCAGATGGTCCGAGAACCAGCCCCCGGCAAGATCGCCGACCACGCCCGCCATCAGCGGCAGGCTGGCGAACAGGCCCATCAGCGCGATGTCGTAACCGCGCGCGTCATGCAGATATTTGGGGAACCACGTCAGGAAGATGTTGATGCAATAAGCGTAGCAGAAATACATCGCCGACAGCAGCCAGAGCTGGGGCCGGGCAAGCAGCCTGGCCCAGGGCACGCTTGCCTTGGTCCGGCCTTCGCCGAGCGCTTCCTCGATCATCACGCGCTCGGCGTCGTTCACGGACGCATGCTCGCGCGGGCTGTCGCGGTAGAACCAGAACCAGAAGAGCGCCCAGGCGACGCCGACCGCCGCGAAGGCGAGGAAGGGCATGCGCCAGCCGAAATCGACGATCAGCAGCGCGACGAACACCGGTGTCACTGCGCCGCCGAGCCGCGCGCCGGCATGAGTCAGGCCCTGCGCCCAGCCGCGCTCGGCCGGGAGCATCCAGCGCGAGAGCGAGCGGGTGGCGATGGGGAAAGCGCCAGCCTCGCCCATGCCGAACAGGAAACGGGTGACGATCATCGAGCCGGACGACCAGGTCAGCGCGGTGGCAGCGGTGAAGGTCGACCACCAGAGCACCACGCCGGTCAGCGCGCGGCGCGGGCCGAACTTGTCGCCGAGCCAGCCGCCCGGAATCTGGAACAGGGCATAGGAGATGGAGAAGGCGCCGAAGATCCAGCCCATCGTCACGTCGTGGAAGCCGAATTCCTTCTGGATCGACGGCGCCGCGGTCGAAATGACCACGCGGTCCATATAGGTGATCAGATAGGCAAGCACCGTCAGCCACAGCACCTTGTGCCGGACGAGCGTGGGCCGCGCGGCCCGCACGCCTGGGGCGGTATCGCTCATTTAGGGCCGCCGGCGCAGGCGTCGGCGGCACGACCGGTGCAGGTCTGCCAGATCGTCGGGACCTGCTCGCCGGCGAGATAAACGCTGTCGATCGCCCGAGTGTTGCGGATGTCGACGGTCGGATCCTTGTCGAGCACCAGCAGGTCGGCCGCCTTGGCCGGCGCGATGGTGCCGACATTGGTCGCGCCCATGAACTTCGCATTGCTCCCGGTCGCGGCGGTCAGCGCCTGGAGCGGCGTGATGCCCGACTTGACCATCAGCTCGAGTTCCCAATGCGCGAAATAGCCGGGGAACCGTGCCGAGGGGCCGCTGTCGGTCCCCATGCCGTAGGGGATGCCCGCCTTCGCCTCGCGCCCGAAATTCTCCATCGCGTATTTCAGGACCGCCGGATATTTCGGGAAGGTCGGCGAGGAGGACAGGCGCGTGCGCCGCTCGGGGTTCTTGAGATCGGCGATCACCTGTGGGGTCACGCCGCGCGAAAAGAAGGGATCGTCGACAAAGGGCAGCAGGTCATAGGTGAAGCTGGCTTCGCGGCTGAGCGTCGCCGCGATCTGCCACACACCCTTCGCCTTCATCGCCGACAGCAACGGCGCATCGACCGCGCGGTCGCGGACCGAATGCGCAAAGCCGTTGACGCCCTCGCGAGTCAGCTCCCTGGCATTGTCGTAATAGAAGACATGGGCGACGGCTTTCTTGCCGTCCTTGTGCGCCTCGGCGATCACCGCCGTGCTGATATCGGCCGGCATGCGCTCGGCGATTGTGCCGAATTCGTCATCGACCCACAGCTTGATGAAATCGGCGCCCTTGGCGGCCTCGCGGTCGACCATCGCGGTCGCCTCGGCGGGCGTCGCTACCTGTGCCGGAAGCCCGACGACGCCGCCATAGCTGCCCTTGAACACCACGCCGCGCCCAGCAGTCCATACCCGCGCCCGGCCCGCCGGATCAGCGCGGATATCGCGGACGATGTCGTGGATCTCGTCTTTGTCGGTGCCGAGCACCTGGACCGAGGTGACGCCGTACGCCGCATAGAGCTTCAACTGCCGCTCGACGCTTTCGCGGGTGTAATATTTCAGGTCCTGGGTGATGCCGTCGACCAGCCCGAGATGGACATGGCTGTCGATGATGCCGGGCATGACGAACTTGCCGGTCAGGTCCCTGACCTTGACGCCCTTGGGCGCCCTGAGCTTCGCCGCCGGGCCGACCCAGCTGATCTTGCCGTTGGTGATGATCATCGCGGCATTCCTGACCGGCGCGCGGCCGGTGCCGTCGATCAGCGTGAAATGCGAGAGCGCCACGGTCTTTGCCATGGCCGGCGCCGCGGTCAGCGCCCCCGCCATCAGCGCCGCACCACTCATCCAGCCACAAGCACGCATACGACCCGCTCCATTGTTGTTCCGGACGTTTGCCGTCCTTCTTTCTGTTCCCGTCGGCATCAACGGGCCGAAGCTCGCGACAGGCCGTGATCGGGCATGATGGGAATGGCCGCCATGCGGCCGCCGCCAGGCTTCGGCCCGTTCGGGGCCAGCGCGGGCGCGAAATGCAAAGAGATGGAAACCCGTCGAACGGGAGGTCGTACGGCCGCGCGGTCGGCGCCGGGGAGTATCCCCTTGCGTATCCGTTCCCGCTTGCTGCTCGTCATGACCGTCTTGTTCCGCTTGGTAGAGAAAAGGTCCCGCCCGACCCCGAAGGGACGGGCGGGAGAGGAGGATCAGAACTTGGTACGCAGGCCCACGGCGATCAGGCGACCGAGCGGGTTCGACACGAAGCCGTTATACCCCCAGGCGCCGCCAAGGATGCCGTTGGTGTTGCCGTTGTAGAAAGGTGGTTCCTTGTCGAACAGGTTCTTCACGTCGACATAGGCCTGCCAGCCGTTGAACATGCCTTCGTTCCGGACCGTGTACTGGACGTGTAGGTCGAAATTATTGTCCGCCTTCACCTTGTCGCCACCGCCCGTCGGGTTGCCGACCGAGTTGGTCGTGATCGGCACCACCGAGGTGCTGATCCAGTTCCGGTAGGAGCCCGTGTGGTTCCAGAACAGGTCGGCCGAGAAGCCGCCCAGTTCCCAACCGAGCTGGGCACGGTGCTTGTACTGAACCGACGGGAAGGTCGTGTTGTAGCCCGAGGTGTTCAGGATGCTGAACGACGTACCGCCACCGAAGTTCTGCGTGAACTTCGTGAAGTAGGTGCCGCTCATGCCGACCGTGAAGGTGCCGAGGTCGCCGATCGGGGCACGATAGGCAGCCTGGAAGTCGATGCCTTCGACGGTCAGGTTCAAGGCGTTACGCGAGCTCTGATCCAGGAAGAAATAGATCTTGTCCGGGATCGCACCAGAGATGGTCGAACCGTTCGCGATATTGGCGAAGGTATCGATCTGCGACTGGCTGCAGCTTCCGTCCGCATTCGCGCCCGGCGTGCCCGGGCAGATGGTCAGCAGGTTGCGCAGGCCCGCCGAGTTCACGATCGCGGTCGGGCTCGGCGAGCTGACGCCGCCGATGAACTGGTTGTGGAACCAGGTCACCGCCGCGGTGAAGCCGGGCAGAAAACGCGGCGCCAGATCGAGGCCGAACGAATAGCTCGTCCCCTTCTGCGGCACCATGTTCGAGAAGCCGCCGCCAAGCTGGCGACGCATGCCCGGGTTGGCCGCGAGGCCGATCGTGCAGGTCGCTGCGGAAGCCGTGCAGGGGGTGCTGGTGTTGGTCACCACCGCGCCCGGCACCTGAACCACGGTGGGGTAATTGGCCACGGGAACGACCAGCTGGCCCTGGTTGCCGACGCTGCCCGAGGCATAGAGATAGCCCTGGCTGGGATCGCCGATCACCGCGAGCGGCGGTGCCACAAAGGCCGTCGCATAGTTGCCGCGGAGCTTGACGCCTTCGAACAATTCCCAGTTCGCCGCAAACTTCGGGTTCGTGGTGTCGCCGACGTCGCTATAGCTATCGTAACGGCCCGAGATATCCAGGTCGACCTTGCGGAAGAACGGAATCTCCATGTCCGGCGAGATCACCGGAATGACGATTTCGCCATAGGCCGAATTGACCGTGCGTTCGTACATATATTGCCGGAAGGTCGCCCCCGTCACCGACGGGCCTGTGCCGTTGGCGCCGTTGATCTTCTGGGTTTCGTCGGCCCAATAATGCTCGCCGCCGAACGCGATCTTCACTTCGCCCGCGGGCAGATTGAAGATGCCGCCCTGGAAATCGAGCTTCATCTGGTTGAACGTGTTGAAGTTGGTGTTCTGGCTGTCCGCGCCATAGAGCGAGCGGAGCACCGCCGCCGAGGTGCGGTTGGCCGTGCCCGTCCGCCACACGTCGAGCGCGTTCGCCGTGGTGAGCGGCAGGTTGAGCGCGATGACATTCTGGCCGGCCACATCGGTGGTCGTCGTGCTGCCGCTGAGCTGCCCGGTGCCGTTCAGGGCGAGCAGGGCGCAGGAGCTGCAGAAGCCGTCGATCGTGTTGAGTGCCGAACGGTTGCGGCCGAACGCGTCGCTGAACTTGACGCTCCAGCTGTCGCTCAGATCATATTCCGCGACGAAGGTGGCGTAGATCGAATCCGCCTCGGATTCGCCATAGCCGTAATTGCCGTCGTCCCGCAGCGCCAGCCAGCTCAACGATTCCTGGTTCGCGGTCGGCGAGCCCGCCGGCGCGACGAAGAAGGGGTTGACCTGCGGGAAGGCCGTTACGGTGCCGTTGGGCGCGGTATAGGAAGCAATGCCACGGCCGGGGCCATAGGCAGTCGCGTTGGTGATGGTGCCCGGGCCGTTCGGCGACGTCGTCTTCTGGATGTTGTAGTTCAGCATCGCGGTGATGCGGAACTTGTCGCCGAATTCGTTATACACCTTCATCATGGTGTTGGCGCGCCACTGGCCAGAGACCAGAACGCCATAGACCGAGTTGTTGCACGGCGCGTTGACGGCGGTGTTGGCCACGGTCGTCGTCGCGCTGGGCGACAGATAGACGCCGGACACGGCACCGCCATCCGACCGGTTGGTCACCTGGATCGTCGCCGGGCTGCAGGCATAGCTGTTGGTGTTGGTGCCGCCGACCGGGCGGAAATCGCCCAGGCTCGCAAAGGGGCGATCGCGGTTATAGAGCGTGCTGCCCTTGCTGTACGATCCGGCGATATAGACGCCGCCGGTATCCCATTTGGTGCCCCAGATGCCGTTGATGTCGTAATTGTGGTAATTATCGGCAAAGCCGTACCGGGCATTCACCTCGAGGCCGTCATAGGTCCGGCGGGTGATGAAGTTGACCACCCCCGCGACGGCGTCCGAACCATAGACCGAGGACGCGCCGTCGGCGAGCACCTCGACGCGCTCGACCGCGCTCACCGGAATGATGTTGGGATCGGTCTGGGCGAACTGCGTGCCGCCGCCCGGCAGGCGCAGGCCGTCCATGATGACCAGCGTGGTGTTGGACGACGAGCCGGCGAGGCTGTGGATCTGTGGCGAATAATAGGAATAGGCATTCTCACCCTGGGACAGCGAGCCCGAGGTGGTGATGGCGGGCACGGTGTTGACCAGCTGCGACACGTTGATCGGCGCGGTCTTCTCGATCGTCGCTTGGCCGACGGACACGAGGTTCGAACCGATCGGGGCGACGCCCTTGATGCTGGTGCCGGTGACGACGATGTCCTTGCCGAGATCGGCGGCCGAGCCGTCCGACAGGGTTTCCTGCGGCAGCGTGGCATCTTCGGCCGGAGCCGGCACGGTTTGTGTGGTTGACGGCGTGCTCTGCGCGAAAGCCATGCCCGGCGCAAAAATCATCGCCGTCGTCAGTGCAATCACGGAACCGCTTAGTTTGATCTTGGACGAGCGCATCCCCGTTCCCCCTTTCAGACTGGTTATCCTCTCAACTCCCGATCCGATCTTATTTGTGATTTGATATGATATAGGATCGGGAATTACCGGCATTCCTACGGTTGGTTCCCGCGGCCGTCAAGCGAGTCGATGGGATGCCCGGCCCGGCCCGGGTCAGTGATTCGGGGGCTGATGCAAAAATGGCACGGATTCGGCCCTATTCGTTCCGAAGGGCCTTGAAGTGCCGCAACAAGGGCTGGGTCCCGCGCGAGCGTGCGGCGTGCGGCAGCTTTCCGTTGAATCTCGCGATCGCTGGGCGCGCGCTTCGCGGTCAGCGCGCCTCGGCGAGCAGCTTGCGGGCGCTGGCGGTGGTCCAGTCCATGCCGCCGGTCATGCGCCACACCTCATGGCCGGTCGAATCATAGAGGATGCTGGTCGGCAGCTCGGCGTTCAGCGCGACGCTGAGGCCCACCTTGGGGTCGAGATAGGGCTGGAGCTGCTTCAGTCCGGCCTTGGCGAAAAAGGGTGCGACCTTTTCCGCGCCGCCGATATCCTGGCTGACCGCCACCACCTTCATGGTCTTCGCCAGCGCGTCGAGCGTCGGCATTTCCGCCACGCACGGCGCGCACCAGGTCGCCCAGAGATTGAGCAGCACCGGCTTGCCTGCAAAGGCCGCCATCGTCACCGGCTTGCCCGCCGGATCCTGGAAAGCCGCGACGGGCGCCGCCTCGCCCTTGTGGCTGCGGTCGAGCGTGCCGATCGTCTCGGCCGCCGCCGCCGAGGGTGCCGGTACGGCAGGCGAGGGCTTTGCTTGCTCCGGCGCGGAGACTTGCCTATCGCAGCCGCCGATCAGCAGCGCCGTGGCCAGGAGAGAGACGATCGTCGAGCGGAAGGACATGTCGGACCTATCCAATGCCATGTGGGGCGGCCGCTTCGCCGAGGGGCCGGCAGCGGTGATGCGCGAGATAAATGCCTCGATCCCGTTCGACAAGCGCTTGTGGAAACAGGATGTCGCCGGCTCCAGGGCTCATGCCGCCATGCTCGGTGCGCAGGGCATCGTTTCGGCCGAAGACGTCGCGGCGATCGTCGCCGGGCTCGATCAGGTCGCGACCGATTATGAGACGAATGGCGTGGCCGAGGATATGGTCCTCGAAGACATCCATATGCAGACCGAGGCGCGGCTGGCCGAGGCGATCGGCCCGGCGGCCGGGCGGCTGCACACCGCCCGATCGCGCAACGATCAGGTCGCGACGGATTTCCGGCTCTGGGTTCGCGACGCGATCGACTCGGTCGATGCAGGCCTCGCGCATTTCCAGCAGGCACTGCTGACCCGTGCCGAGGAACATGCCGACAGTGTGATGCCCGGCTTCACCCATCTGCAAAGCGCCCAGCCGGTGACGCTCGGCCATCATCTGATGGCGTATCACGAGATGGTCGCGCGCGACCGCGGCCGCTTCGCCGATGCACGCGCGCGGATGAACCGGTCGCCGCTCGGCTCGGCGGCGCTCGCCGGCACCGGTTTCCCGATCGACCGGGAAATGACGGCGGCGGCGCTCGGTTTCGACGGGCCGATGCGCAACTCGCTCGACGGCGTGTCCGACCGCGACTTCGCGATCGAATATCTGACTGCGGCGGCTCAGTGCGCGCTGCACCTGTCGCGCCTGGCCGAGGAGTTCATCCTCTGGGCATCGCAGCCCTTCGGCTTCGTCTCGCTGTCGGACCAATGGTCGACCGGATCGTCGATCATGCCGCAGAAGCGCAACCCCGACGCGGCCGAGCTGGTGCGCGGCCATTCGGGGCGGATCATCGGCTGCCTGACCGCGCTGATGATCACGATGAAGGGCCTGCCGCTCGCTTATTCGAAGGACATGCAGGACGATAAGCCGCCCGTGTTCGAGGCGCACGACCTGCTCGGCCTGTCCGTCGCCGCGATGACCGGCATGGTGGAAAGCGCGACCTTCCGCACCGGGCGGATGCGCGGCCTGGCCGAAGCCGGCTTCTCCACCGCGACGGACCTGGCCGACTGGCTGGTGCGCGAAGCAGGCGTGCCGTTCCGCGAGGCGCATCACATCACCGGCCGCGCGGTGAAGCGGGCGGAAGAGCTGGGCATCGCGCTCGACGCGATTCCCCTGGCCGACCTGCAGGCAATCGATGCGCGGATCGACCAACGCGTCTATGACGTGCTCGGTGTCGATGCGTCGGTGGCCAGCCGGACCAGTTTCGGCGGTACCGCGCCGGCGCGGGTAAGGGCCGCGATCGCGGCGGCGAGGAAGGAAAGCGGATCATGAAACGCGCCATGCTATTGAGGGCGACCCTGGCCGCGATCACCCTGTCCGGCTGCGGCGTGCGGCAGGATCTGAAGCCGCAGAAAGGCGACGCACTGCCGGTGGCACCCTATGGTGCCGCTAAAGCGCCGACTCCCCAGGAATTGCTCAAACCGAGCAACCAGGCACGCCCCGCCCGCAGCGACGAGCTCCTCCGCAATTCCGAGGACCGCCGCAGCGACGATTACGACCTCCCACCGAATTGAGCAGATGGACCATTTCAGTCTTGTCGACGGCGCGATGCACGCCGAGGGCGTTCCGTTGGAGCGCATCGCCGATGCGGTCGGCACCCCCGTCTATGTCTATTCGCGCGCCACGCTGACGCGGCATGCACGCGTGTTCCGCGAGGGACTCGCTGGTGTCGAGCGCGCCCATTTCGCTTATGCGATCAAGGCCAATCCCAATCTCGCGGTGCTCAAGGTGCTGGCGGATGAAGGCTATGGCGCCGATGTCGTGTCGGGCGGCGAGCTCGCCCGCGCCCTGGCCGCCGGCATGAAGGCCGAAGACGTGGTGTTTTCTGGGGTCGGCAAGACCCGGGTGGAATTGCTGCGTGCGCTCGATGCCGGCCTCGGCCAGTTCAACCTCGAGCTCGAGGAGGAAGGCGAGGCGCTGTCCGGCCTTGCCGCCGGGATGGGCATCCGCGCCAATGCGACGCTTCGGGTCAACCCCAATGTCGATGCCGGCACGCATGCCAAGATCTCGACGGGCAAGAGCGAGAACAAGTTCGGCGTGCCGATCGATCAGGCGCCGGCGATCTTCGGCCGGCTCGCCGCGCTGCCCGGCCTCGCGATGCGCGGCGTCGCCATCCATATCGGCAGCCAGCTGTTCGATCTCGCGCCGCTCGAGGCGGCGTACACCCGTGTCGGCGAACTGGTCGCGCAGCTCCGCGCGGCCGGCCATCCGATCGAGCGGGTCGATCTCGGCGGCGGCCTGGGCGTGCCGTACAAGGCCGGCGACAATCCGCCGAGCCCGGCCGATTATGGCGCGATGGTGGCGCGGGTGACCAAGGGCTGGAACGTCACGCTGATGTTCGAGCCGGGGCGCGTCATCGCGGGCAATGCCGGCATATTGCTGACCAGGGTGATCTGGGTGAAGCCCGGCGTGACCAACCCCTATGTGATCGTCGATGCGGCGATGAACGATCTCGCCCGTCCCGCCCTGTACGATGCGTGGCACGACTTCGCGGCGGTCCGCCCGACCGGCGAGCGGATGATCGCCAATATCGCGGGGCCCGTCTGCGAGAGCGGCGATACCTTCGCGATGGGGCGCGAGATCGACGCCGTGAAATCGGGCGACCTCGCGATCTTCCGTACCGCCGGCGCTTATGGCGCGACCATGGCCAGCACCTATAACAGCCGGGCGCTGGTGCCCGAGGTGATGGTCGATGGCGACAGATTCGCGGTGGTCGCCGACCGGATCGATCCCGAGACGATCATCGCCGCCGAACGGTTGCCGGAGTGGCTGACCGCGTGACCCTGCACAGCCTGCCGCTGTTCGTGCGGCTGGCGGGCCGGCAGGTCATCCTGCTGGGGGAGGGCGAAGCGGCCGATGCCAAGCGGCGTCTGCTCGGGCGCGCCGGCGCGGTGATCGGCGGCGAGGACGCCGACGCGGCGCTGGCGATCGTGGCGATCGCCGACGAGGCACTCGCCGCGGCAGCAGTGGCGCGGTTGAGGGCGCGGGGTATCCTGATCAACGCGGTCGACCGGTCCGAATGGTGCGATTTCACCCTGCCGGCGATCATCGACCGGGATCCGGTGCTGATCGCGATCGGCACCGGCGGCGCATCGGCCGGGCTCGCCGCAGCGCTGCGCCAGCGGATCGAGACGATCCTGCCCGCAAGTCTGGGCGGCCTGGCGACCGCGCTCCACCATGCGCGCGCCGCGCTCCGGCGGAAACTGCCGGCGATCGACGACCGCAGGCGCGCGCTCGGCGCGGCGCTTGCGCCGGGCGGCGCGCTCGATCCGCTGGCCGCCACGGCGGACATGGTGCCGGAATGGCTGGCTGGAGGCGGTTTGGCGCCCGGTGATCGCCTGGTGTCGATCCGCCTGCGCTCGACCGACCCCGACGATCTCACCATCGGCGAGGCGCGCCTGCTTGGCCTGGCCGATCGCATCTACCATCGCGCCGACATTCCGGCGGCGATTCTCGATCGGGCACGGGCCGATGCGGTCCGGACCCTTTGCACCACATCGCCGGTTGAGCCCGGTCCGGGACTCGTGATCTATATGGAGCTGGCATGAGCGGATTTGCGTATCGCGTGCGGAGCGGAAAGGCCGAGCGGATCGAGATCAAACAGGCCCTGGCCAGTGAGGCCGACCTGATCTGGGTCCATCTGACCACCAACAACGAGCATGCCCAGACATGGCTGGTCGAGGAAGCCAAGGCGCCCGACTATATCGTCGACGCGCTGACCGCGACCGAGACGCGTCCGCGCTGCGATGCGCTGGGCAATGGCGCCTTTCTCAACCTGCGCGGCCGATCGAGCGAGGAGACGCTGTCGTCGGAACCGCTCGCCTCGGTGCGAATCTGGGCGACGAAGGGCCGCGTGATCTCGGTGACGCGGCGGGCCCTGATCGCGGTCGACGATGTGGTGGAGACGATCGAGAGCGGCCAGATCCGCGACCCGGGCGACCTGATCGCCGAATTCGCCTCGGCGATCACCCGCAATCTCGACCCCGAAGTCGCCGATCTGGGCGATACGCTGGACGATTGCGAAGCCGATCTCGACGCCGACAAGGTGTTCGAGCTGCGCCGCCACGTCACCAAGGTGCGCGTCGCCGCGATCGGCTATCGCCGCTTCCTCGCGCCGCAGCGCGCAGCGATCGAGAAGCTGGCGGCGCTGCCCTGCGACTGGCTGCAGGATGACGACCGGCTGCACCTCAACGCCGCGGCCGACCGTGCCGCCCGCATGGCGGAAGAGCTCGAGAGCATTCGCGAGCGCGCCGCGCTGATGCACGAGGCGCTGACCGATCTTCGCGCCGAGCAGATCGACAGCCGGGCGCTGATCATCTCGATCGCGGCGATGATCTTCCTGCCGCTGACCTTCATCACCGGCCTGTACGGAATGAACGTCAAGGGGCTGCCCTATGCCGAGGAGCCCTGGGCCTTCGATGCGATCATGGCGGGGTGCACCATCGTCTCGGTCGCCATCGTCATCTATTTCATGCGCCGGCACTGGTTCGGGCGTGGGTGACCGCGACGGTTGGAAAGCGCCGCCGCCACGCCTAGTTAGGGCGGGTGAGCAAGTCCGCCGTTACCGCCCGAATCGCCAACGGCGTCTCCTCGATCCGGGCTGAGGACTGGAATGCGTGTTCCGGCACGGCCAATCCCTTCGTCACCCACGACTTCCTCTCGATCCTCGAGGAATCCGACAGCGCGGTCGCCGAGACCGGCTGGCAACCCATCCCGATCGTCATCGACGGCGCCGACGGAAAGCCTGCTGCGATCGCCCCGGCGTACGGCAAGAGCCATAGCCAGGGCGAATATGTCTTCGACCATGGCTGGGCCGATGCCTGGGAGCGGGCCGGCGGGCGCTATTACCCCAAACTCCAGGTCGCCGTGCCCTTCACTCCGGCGCCGGGCCCGCGCCTGCTGTTGCGCGACCAGGGGCTGGCGCCCGCCCTCATCGCCTCGATCGAGGCAGTGACGGATCAGCACGATCTTTCCTCCGCGCACGCGACCTTCGTCGCGTCCGACCAGCTGCCCTTGTTCGAGGCGGCCGGTTGGCTCATTCGGGCGGGCACCCAGTTCCACTGGCACAATCAGGGCTTTGCCGGGTTCGACGATTTCCTCGGCGAACTGGCCAGCCGCAAGCGCAAGGCGATCCGCAAGGAGCGCAGCAATGCGGTCGACGGCCTGACCATCCGGCACGTCACCGGCGCCGATATCGCCGAGGCCGACTGGGACGCCTTCTGGATCTTCTACCAGGACACCGGCTCGCGCAAATGGGGCCGGCCCTATCTGACCCGCGCCTTCTTCTCCCTGCTCGGCCAGCGCATGGCCGACAGGGTGCTGCTGATCCTGGCCGAGCGGAACGGCAGCCCGATCGCCGGCGCGCTCAACCTGATCGGCGCCGACACGTTGTATGGCCGCTATTGGGGCTGCACCGAGGAAGTGCCCTTCCTCCATTTCGAGCTCTGCTATTACCAGGCGATCGACGCGGCCATCGCGCTCGGGCTGAAGACGGTGGAGGCCGGCGCGCAGGGCGAGCACAAGCTGGCGCGCGGCTATGTGCCCGAGCCGACCTGGTCGGCCCATTACATCCCCGATCCCGGTTTCAGGAAGGCGGTCGCGCACTTCCTTGAGCAGGAGCGGCAGGCAGTGGCGTCGGACCGGGAGTGGCTGGGGGAGGCGACGCCGTTCCGCCGAGGGCCCTGAGCCGCTCGAGCGCTTGCCGCCGCGCGCGGATCTCCAGCGCGCGTACTTCCTCCGGGAACAGCGGCACCGGCTCCAGCATCGCCTGGTGGTCGACGCGGAACAGCGCGCTGTTGCCGTCGCGCCAGATCTCGACCAGACCGGCATTGTATTTCGCATCATAGGGCGGCGGCTGGATCAGCCAGACATAGTCGAAGGCATCGCGCGGAAAGCGCGCCAGCGACAGCGAGATGGTCCGCCACCATTCGCCCCGGCAATATTTCTCCGTGACGATCTGCGACGCGTCATGCGCGAAGTTGCGCGCCGGCGCATAGCGCGTGGTCAACAGCTGCGCGCCCGCCATCGACCATTGGTCATTGGTATAGGCGAGCTTCCGCACCAGCCCCATCGCCGGCAGATGCTCCAGCCGGGTCATGAACCAGGACGGTCGGCATTCGGTGCCGACGAAGCTGATCACCTTGGCGCCTACCGGGATATGGTCCAGCGCCTTGAGCTCGCGGTCATAGGTCCGGTCGAACATCCAGAAGCTCGCCGTCGTCGCGCCGATGCGGACGAGAAAGAAGCCGAGACCGAGCAATGCGACCAGTGCCGCATGCCGGATCGGCACGCCCGGCCGCGGCCGCAACGCGATGACCGCGATACCGATCATGAACGGTGCGAGCCGCATATCGGCATAGGCGGACCCGAAGACGATGCGCGGCAGCAGGATGAACACCGCCAGCAGGAACAGTGCCGACAGGCCCAGATTGCGCGAATATTCGATCGTCGGATCGCGGAAACCCTTGAACAGGATCAGGTAGAGGATCGCGGCCGAAGCGATGTCGAACAGCTGCCAGCGATCCTTCAGGACCATCGTCAGCCACATGATCTTGGCGCGCCAGTTGAACCAGTCGCCGGTCTCGCCGCCGACATGATGGCCGCTGCGCCACATCACCATCAACACCATCGGCAATGCGAGCGGCAAACAGCTGAGGCCAGCGCGAATCCAGGCGTTGAGCCAGCGATGGCCCTTGTCGTGCTGCCGCACCATCTCCGCCGAAAAGGCGAGCACGCCGAGCACGCCCCAGCCGAAGGTGTGGCAGACCCAGAGCGCGCAGGACAGCGGTACGAAGATCGCCGCGCGAAGCCCGAACCTGCCTTGCCGGGCCAGCCGCAGCCACAGAGCGAACATGTTGAGCGCCAGCGCCATCGCCAGCGCGAAGTTCACGAAGCCGAAATGGAAGGGATAGCTGTAGGCGATCGGCAGCGCGAACAGAGCGGTCGCCGGGATACGCCCGTGCACCTCGCGGGCGATCCACAGGAAACCGGTCACCGTCAGCGCCGGGATGGTGATGACGATCAGCTTCACCGCCAGCTCCAGCCCGACCAGCTTGGCGAGCGGGATGATCAATATGTCGATCCCGAGATTGCCGATCAGCTGCCAGCTGAAATTATACCATTCACCCAGCCAGGGCGCCTGGTGCATGTCGAGCTGGACCCGGTAGCGCCCGAGATGCCCGGGCAGGTCGACCAGGGGCGGAATATCGGGCTTGAGCAGCGGAATGATCGCGACGAACGCCGCCAGTGCCACGAACCAGCGCGTCTGCCACCAATGTAGCTTGTCGACATCCCCCTGCATGGGTGGGCCTTACCGCGATGCGGGCTGCGTAAACAAGCCGCGTTCGACGCGGTACAGCGCAAGCCCGGCGGGGGGGACCGCGACGGGATGGAGCCAGGCGGGGTGCCGCCCTGAGTGCAGCTGATTCACCAGCTGCACGCCCCCGCTCGCGTCGTCGCCCAGCTCGGCGAAGCTGTCGGGGCAGAGCGCGACATAGTCGATCCGCCATTCCTGGCCGATGACGGCGGCATCCTCGGGCGTGCCGAGAAAGAAGCGATAGACCGCGAGATTGCCGGCATTGTTGCGGTGATAGGGTGCCCCGACCACCTCCAGCGGGGTCGCGGCCAGCGCATAGGCGCCCAGATCGAGCGGTGCGAGCAGCCGGCCCCGCGGCAGCCGCGCGAGCGTCGCCAGTGCCTCTGGCGAGGTGCAGCTTCCCGCCGGACGATCGCCGGCAGGCATCGGCTGGTGCGGGGTCAGCGCATCGGCCGCCAGCGGATAGAGCATGCCGGCCGAAGCAAGCCAGGCCCCGGCGAGCCAGGCTGCTCCCCGCCGCCTTGCGGCGGCGATGACGGCGGCAAGCGCCGGGGCGGCCAGGATGGCGCCGGCATAGGCGCCGCGAAGCTGGAAACAGGTCAGGCCCAGGGCGGCGAACTGGATGACGAGCAACGCCGCCCAGCGGGTATCGCGCGTCGCGTACAGCCGCCACAAGCCGGCGGCGATGCCGGCGATCATCACGCCGGCATAGCCGATCGCGACGCCGGTCGGGGCATCGAACAGGGGCTGCGCCTCGCCGACCTTGCCCAGCCATAGCCGCGCCAGCAGCGGATCGACCATGGCATAGGGCCGCAGGCATTGCGGCGTCAGCGCAATCACGCTGCCGCCGATCGAGCCCACGACCAGCAGGGCGAGCAGCGCGCGCGTCGCCGGCCTGGTGATGTCGCGTGCCGCCAGCGCCATCAGCATCGGCGCGAAGGCGGCGATGATGGCACCGCGCCAGGCGGTGGCGGTAAAGCCGTCACAGCCGGGATAGCCCCATTGGCTGGTCTTGAAGACGATCGTCGCGCCAAGCAGCCCGGCCCCAAGCGCGATGCCGAAGCCCATCATCCGGTCGTCCGCGGCGTGCCGGGCGAACAGCCATTCGACCGCCATGACGAGGCCGGCGGCGGCAAGCAGGGGCGCCGTCTCCATGCCGATCACCAGGCTGGCCGCCGCGGCCAGCCCCGCGGTGAGGCCGTGCCCGAGCGTGGGCGGACTGACCAGCGTCCGCATGACGAGCAGCAACAGCACGATCTGCGCGCCGTGATGATCGATTCGTCCGGGCAGGAAGATCGTCGTGACGGGAAAGGCGATCGCGGCGACCACGACGGCGGTGCGCGCCACGTCCGGACCGCCGATCGCGCGCGCGATGCGGCCGACGAGGAACAGCGCCGCGGCGAACAACAGCGTTGGCCAGGTGACGACCGCGACGATTTCGGCCTGGTGCGCGCCGATCCACGGCGTCAGTACCGCGATGATCGCGCCGGGTGCCAGATCGGGCAGGCGCGACCAGTGCATCGCAAGGCCCGGCGCCGCGCCCAGGCGGTGCTGCGAAAGATCGTTGAAGGGCTGCCCCGCCAGCCAGTCGCGAATCTGCTGCAGGCGCACGGCATCGTCGGTGTCGGGCAGGCGAAGCGCCGACAGCTGGTGCCAGTCGCGAAAGGCCCAGACCGTCGCGAGCAGGCAGGCGAGCAGAATCGCCACGAGCGCATCGCCATAGACCTGCCGTCGTTCGGTGCCCGTCCCCATGAGACGGGCCTAGCGCGGTCAGGTTAAGGCGGAGTTAGGGGCGATGACGCTGGGCCGATCGTCGCCCGGCGCCCGGATCACTCCCGGTCGCGGCGCCCGAGCAGGCGCAGGCGCAGCGCGTTGAGCTTGATGAAGCCCGCCGCGTCGCGCTGGTCATAGGCGCCCTGATCGTCCTCGAAGGTCACGACCTTCTCCGAATAGAGCGAATTGGGCGACTTGCGGCCGACTACATAGACCCCGCCCTTGTAGAGCTTGAGCCGGACGGTGCCCGCCACCTTCTCCTGGCTATGATCGATCGCCGCCTGGAGCATCTCGCGCTCGGGCGAGAACCAGAAGCCGTTATAGATCAGCTCGGCATAACGCGGTGCCAACTCGTCCTTCAGATGCGCCGCGCCGCGATCGAGCGTGAGCTGCTCGATGCCGCGATGCGCGAGATAATAGATGGTGCCGCCCGGCGTCTCGTACATGCCGCGCGACTTCATGCCGACGAAGCGATTCTCGACCAGGTCGAGCCGGCCGATGCCGTGCTTGCGCCCGAGATCGTTGAGCTTCGCCAGCAAGGTGGCGGGCGACATCGCCTCGCCGTTCACCGCGACGCCGTCGCCGCGCTCGAAATCGATCGTGATGAATTCCGGCTGGTCGGGCGCATCCTCGGGATTGACGGTGCGCGAATAGACGTAATCCGGCACCTCCTCCCACGGATCCTCGAGCACCTTGCCCTCGGACGAAGTGTGCAGGATGTTCGCGTCGGTCGAGAAGGGCGCTTCGCCGCGCTTGTCCTTCGATACCTGGATCTGGTGCTGCTCGGCGAATTCGATCAGCCGGGTGCGGCTGGTGAGATCCCATTCGCGCCACGGCGCGATCACCTTGATGTCGGGCGCGAGGGCATAATAGCCGAGCTCGAAACGGACCTGGTCGTTGCCCTTGCCGGTCGCGCCGTGGCTGACCGCGTCGGCGCCGACCAGCTTCGCGATCTCGATCTGGCGCTTGGCGATCAGCGGCCGGGCGATCGAGGTGCCGAGCAGGTACAGGCCCTCGTACAGCGCGTTGGCGCGCATCATCGGGAAGACGTAATTGCCGACGAACTCCTCACGCAGATCGTCGATGAAGATATGCTCGGGCTTCACGCCGGCGGCCTCGGCCTTGCGCCGCGCGGGTTCGAGTTCCTCGCCCTGGCCGAGATCGGCGGTGAAGGTCACCACCTCGCATTGATAGGTCTGCTGGAGCCATTTCAGGATCACGCTGGTGTCCAGCCCGCCCGAATAGGCGAGGACGACCCTGTTGATACCGGCTTCGCCGGCGGGGCGATTGATCTTGTCGATCATGAAAGGGCTCCGAAGATGCTGGAAAGAGTGTTGGGAAATCGGCCCGCGCTCTAAGGGGCGGGCGCCGGTTCCGCAACCTCGATGGTCCGGATCAGCCCGGGCAGATAGGCCCCGAGCGACGCCGCGCGGTAGAAATAGCTCGCCATGAACGCCCACCAGATGCCGCTCTCGCCGAACGGCCGGAGGAGCAGGTCGGTCGCGACATAGAGCGTCGTCGCCAGAATCGCGGCGTTGCGCAGCGCCTTGCCGCGGGTGGCGCCGATGAAGATGCCGTCGAGCAGCCAGGCGGGCACGCCGATCGCCGGGACGATCGCGGCAAAAGGCAGCAGGGCCATGGCCTGCGCCCGCACGTCCGCATTGGTCGCGAAAAACGCGATCAGCGCCGGGCCGGCCGCGAAGAAGATCAGCGCGAAGCCGATTCCCGCCAGCAGCGAGAATTCGCCGGTCAGCCGGATTGCCCGGACCATCGCCGGTCGAGACCGTGCGCCGATCGCCTGCCCGACGCGCGACTCGGCGGTGAAGGCGAAGCCGTCGAGCACGAAGGCGGCGACGCTGACGAACTGCAACAGCACATAATTGGCCGCGAGCGCGGTCTCGCCCAGCCGCGCGCCGGCATTGGTGAACCACAGGAACAGCGACAGCAAAGCGATGGTGCGGATCATGATGTCGGCATTGACCGCGAACAGCCGCCTGAGCGCCCCGCCGCCGAACAGCGCCGGCGAGAGCATGCGCCGCCAGTCGATGCTGCGCCCGGCGATGACCAGCCCGACCGCGAGTGAGATCCATTCGGCGCTGGCCGTGCCGAGCCCGACACCGCGGGCGCCCAGATGGAAATGCCACACGAACAACAGATCGAGCGCGATGTTCACCAGGTTCATCACGATCTGCAGCACCAGCGCCGCGCGCGTCCGGCCCAGCCCGAACAGCCAGCCATTGATCGCGAACACCGCCAGGCTCGCGGGCGCCCCCAGAAAGCGCGCGCTGACATAGCCATGCGCCGCCGCGTCGAGCGCCCCGCCGCCCGCCATCGTCTCCAGCGCAAGCGGGATCAGCACGATCTGGAGCGCGAACAGCGCGACACCCAGCAGGAACCCCGCCGCCACCCCGCGCAGCAGCATGGCCTCGACCTCCGGCGCGTCCCCCGCGCCTTCGGCCTGCGCGGTCATCCCGGTCATGCCCATGCGCAGGAAGCCGAAGGTCCAGAAGATCATGTTGATCACGACCGTGCCGAGCGCGACCCCGGCGAGCGCGGCGGCGTCGCCGGTCCGCCCGATCACCGCGGTATCGACCAGCCCGACCAGCGGCACGGTCGTCTGGCCGAGCATGATCGGCCAGGCCTGGGCGAAGATCGCGCGACGGGTCAGCATTGTGGCCATGCGCGCTTCGGATAGGCACCGCGGGACCATCACGCTAGCCTTGCGTCCGCACGACTCGGATGAGGTGACCCATGGCCGAGAACAAGACTCAGGCGACCGACGCGAGCGTCGACGCCTTTCTGGCAAAAGTCGAACCCGAACAACGCCGGGCCGACGGACGCGTGCTGCTCGACATGATGGCGCGCCTCACCGGCGAACCGCCGATATTATGGGGACCGTCGATCATCGGCTTCGGCAGCGTGCATTACCGTTACGAGAGCGGGCGCGAAGGCCATATCTGCCGGATCGGCTTCTCGCCGCGCAAGGCGCAGCTCGTGCTCTATCTCGCCGCCGGCCTGCCCGGCCGCGATGCGCTCCTGGCCAAGCTCGGCAAGCATTCGCTCGGCAAGGGCTGCCTCTACATCAGGACGCTGGCCGATGTGGACGGGACGGTGCTGGAGGAGCTGATCGCCCGGTCCTGGGCCTTCAAATCGGCGGCCTAAGAGGGACCTCCCTTCGCCTCCGGACTTGTGTGGCGAAGATAATGACCCTTCGGCTCAATCCAGGTCCGGCCCCAGTGCCGGATCCAGGTCGCGCGGCCGCACGAACAGCGCCAGCGACGCACCGCCGGCTGCGACATCTCGCCACGACTCCACCTCGAAACATAATTGCGCGGTGCTCGCGGTCGGGAACTTCGTCTCGACATCGTCGCGCAGCGGCTGCTCGTCCGAATCGGGCACCAGCAGCAGCACCAGGTCCTCCAATCCCGGATTATGGCCGATCAGCAGCGCATCGTCGGCGCCTTCGGGCAGCTCATGCACCACGTCGAGCAAGGTTGTCGCGGAGGCGAGATAAATACGCCGGTCCCAGGCGGGGGCCAGCGCCGCGCCGTAACCGGTCGCGACCTGCTCGATCGTTTCCATCACCCGCACGGCGGGGGAGGCGACGACCTGGTCGAAACGCAGCCCCAGGGTCCGCCAGTTGCGCCCGACCAATTGGGCGGCACGCTTGCCCTTGCCGTTGAGCGGCCGATCGAAATCGCGCAGCACCGGATCGTCCCAGCCCGATTTGGCATGGCGAAGGAGCGTCAGCGTCTTCATCCCGGCAAGCGTCTCCGTCAGGCTTCCTCGCGCGCCTCATGCCCTAGCTGCGTGAAGGAAGGAAGACGGCCCGCACGCACCACCGCTTCATCGAGGGTGACGCGAGACACCGATACGCCGGGCGGAAAGGCGGTCAGCAGCCGCGACGGCATCGCCGCGGAGAGCAGGACGAACATGCCATGGTCGTCGGCGCGCCGGATCAGCCGGCCGAACGCCTGGGCCAGCCGGGCGCGCACGATCCGGTCGTCATAGGCGCTGCCGCCCCCGGCGAGGCGTCGCGCGGCATGCAGCACGGTCGGTTTGGGCCAGGGCACGCCCTCCATCACCACGAGCCGCAGCGACCGGCCCGGCACATCGACGCCGTCGCGCAGCGCATCGGTGCCGAGCAGCGAGGCCGACGCATCGTCGCGGAAGATATCGACCAGGGTGCCGGTATCGATCGGGTCGACATGCTGGGCATAGAGCGGCAGCCCGTCACGGGCGAGCCGGTCGGCGATCCGCGCATGCACCCCGCGCAGCCGGCGAATCGCGGTGAACAGCCCCAGCATGCCGCCGCCCGAGGCGACACCGAGCCGCGCATAGGCATTGGCCAGCGCCCCCATGTCGCCGCGCTTCACATCGGTGACGATCAGCACTTCGGCCTGGGACGCATAGTCGAACGGGCTGACTGCCTCGAACCGGCTCGCCCCGCGAATCAGGTGCTGCGCCCCGGTGCGCGCCTCGGCCACTTCCCAGTCGCCGCCGCCGCGCAACGTCGCCGAGGTGACCAGCGCGCCATGCGCCTGTTTCAGCACCGTCTCGGCAAAGGGCTTGCTCGGGTCGAGCCAATGGCGGTGCAGCCCGATATCATATTCGCGCCCCTCGATCCGGTCGACCGCCAGCCAGTCGACATAATCAGGCGTCGCCGGCCCGCCGATCCGCGCGAGCAGGGACAGCCAGGCTGCCACCGTCTCGGCGCGCCAGCCGATCGAAGCGATCGCGCCTTCGATCCGTGCCCGGGCTGGCCCGTCCATCCAGTCGGGCGCTTCCGCCAGCACGGCTTCGAGCCGCCGGCCCAGCGTGACGAGTGGCCGCACCAGCGCATCGAGCGCATGTGCGGCGGGTGCTGCGGCCTCGATCAGCGCTGGATCGGGCTCGGCCAGCTCGGTCTCCAGCCCGTATCCCGCATCGCCCTGCGCTTCGGCACGGGCATAAGCGAGGCCGCGCACCGCCGCGAGCAGGGTCTCGATCGGCCCGAACGGCACGCCTTCGCTCAACCGCTGCAGCCAACCGTCCGCGGCGAGCGCGCCCGCGGCCTTGATCGCCTCGGCGATGGCGATGCCGCCACCTTCATCATAGCTCGCTACGTCGGAGAGGCGCRCTGCCAGCCCGCGCCGCCGCCCGCGTCCACCCGATTCGGGGCCGAGGATCCAGCGCCTGAGCTCGATCGTCTCCTGCCCGGTCAGCGCGGTCGAGAACATCGAATCCGCTGCGTCGAAGATGTGGTGGCCCTCGTCGAACACATAGCGCGTCGGCCTGGTCGCCAGTTCGCGTCCCCGCGCGGCGTTGACCATCACCAGCGCGTGGTTGGCGATGACGATATCGGCCTCGGCGCTCGCCCGGGCGGCGCGCTCGATGAAGCATTTCCGGTAATGCGGGCAGCCGGCATAGACGCATTCGCCGCGCCGGTCGGTCAGCGCGGTCGATCCGTTGCGGCGGAACAAGGTAGGCAGCCAGCCGGGCAGATCGCCCCCGACCATGTCGCCATCGGCACTATACGCCGCCCAGCGCGCGACCAGCTGCGCCAGGATCGCGGCGCGCCCGGCGAAGCCGCCCTGCAGCGCGTCCTCCAGGTTGAGCAGGCAGAGATAATTCTCCCGCCCCTTGCGCGTGACGACCTTGACCGTGCGGATCTCGGCATCGGGGAACAGCCGCGCGCTCTCATGCCCCAATTGGCGTTGCAGCGCCTTGGTGAAGGTCGACACCCACACCGCGCCACCCGCCTTTTCCGACCAGAGCGAAGCGGGGGCGAGATAGCCGAGCGTCTTGCCGATCCCCGTGCCTGCTTCCGCAAGCACCATGTTCGGCGCGTCGCGCACCATGCGCGGACCGAATGCCTCCATCGCCGCCTGGGCGAAGGCGCGCTGGCCGGGGCGCTGCTCGGCGCCATTGCCGGTCAGATGCGCGAGCCGGGCCTGAGTCTCCTCCGGATTGAGCGTGATCGTGCGCGGCGCCGGGCGCGGCGCGACTTCGGACCATTCGGGCAGCTTCGAGAATAGCCAGCGCTCGGCGGTTGCGGGTTTCGCCAGCCGGTCGGCAACGACCGGCGCCCAGGTCCAGCGCAGCCGGAACAGCGATTGTGCCGCCGTCCAGGCCCCTTCGCGCTCCGGCCAGTCGCCCTTGGGCATGTCGAGTAATGTCTCGGCGGCACGACGCAGGAAAGCGGCGACCTCTGCGTCGGTCGCGGGCGCCTCAAGCCCGGTCTCCCGCGCCAGCCCGCGCGGCGTCGGCACCATGAAGCGCGCCGGGCAAAGGAAGGCGAACAGCTCGAGCACATCGAGCCCCGACAGATCGGCATAGCCCAGCCGCTGCGCGATCAGCGGCGCATTGAGCACGATCACTGGCGTGTCGGCCGCGATCCGGATCGCCTCGCCCCGCCCGATCGGCCGCGTGCCCTCGGCATCGGCGATCCAGATGCCGCTATGGCTCGCATGCAGCGCGGGATGGGGGAGGGAGACCACGCCATCCCATCGCGCGAATGGAACGAAATGGCAACGGCGACCCGTCGCATTGGGTGGCCCCGCAACCCCTTTGCCTTCCCCGGCGGAGGCCGGGGTCCAGTTGGGAAGGCCGTAGTTCGAAGCGCAACGCCCATCGTTGACGTCCCCCAACTGGACCCCGGCCTTCGCCGGGGAAGCGCTGGCGTCAGATGTTACAGGATTCCGTTCGTCTCGATTGAGAGGTCAGGCAGCGTCACGCTCCGCAACGGCTCGCCCACCGCGACGGACCGGCTGTTCCGGAATCCGCTTTCCGCAGGTTGCCAGAGCTGATGAATCTGCGCCGCGGGCAGATCGACGACCCAATATTCCGGGATTCCATGTGCGGCATAGACCATCGCCTTGGTGCCGAGATCGTAGCTGATCGTGCTGTCGGACACCTCGATCAGCAGCGCGACCGACTCAACCGGAACATAGCCATCGCCTTGCGGGGCGCTGGTGAGCACGACGTCGGGCTCGGGGGCGCCATAGGGCGGCAGCGCCACCGTCGTTTCGCTCTGCGCCGAATAGGGCGAGCCCAGCGCTTCCAGCGCGCGGCGCAGGCGATAGGTAAGCTCGTTCTTCGCGAAGGAGTGGCGCCGGTACTGCGCGTTCATCTCGACGATCACCCCCTCGATAAGCTCGGTCTTCGCAAGATGGGAAAAGGTGCCGGCGCGCAGCAACAGCTCATAATCCTCGATCCGGAGTTTGACCGGCCGCGGCACGTTGAGGGGAGCGATCAGCGTCACTCGGTGAGTATAGCATTTGCGGCGCGGCTGCCAAATCGGCAAAGAGCGCGCATGACTGCACCCGAACTCCTCCCCGCCGACCTCAGGTCTGCCGCCCTTGAGTCCAAAGCCTGGCCCTATGAAGAGGCGCGCAAGCTGCTCAAGCGCTATCCGGATGGCAAACAGGGTGCGCCCGTGTTGTTCGAGACCGGCTACGGCCCCTCGGGCCTGCCGCATATCGGCACGTTCAACGAAGTGCTGCGCACGACGATGGTGCGCAACGCCTTTCACGCGCTCAGCGACACGCCGACCCGCCTCGTCGCCTTTTCGGACGACATGGACGGGCTTCGGAAAGTGCCGGACAATGTTCCGAACAAGGCGATGCTGACCGAATATCTCGGCAAGCCGCTGACCAGGGTGCCCGATCCGTTCGAGAAGTTCGAAAGCTTCGCGCACCACAACAACGCGATGCTGCGCGATTTCCTCGATCGTTACGGCTTCGACTACGAATTCCTGTCCTCGACCGTGGAATATGCCTCGGGCCGGTTCGATCCGACCCTGAAGCTGATCCTGCAGCGCTACCAGGCGATCATGGACGTGATGCTGCCGACGCTCCGCGCCGAGCGCGCCGCGACCTATTCGCCGATCCTGCCGATCAGCCCGAAATCGGGCATAGTGCTTCAGGTGCCGGTCGAAGTGGTCGACGCCGAGGCGGGGATCATCGCCTTCATCGATGAGGGCGACCGGATCGAGCAGTCGGCGCTCGGCGGCATGGCCAAGCTGCAATGGAAGGTCGACTGGGCGATGCGCTGGACCGCGCTTCAGGTCGATTACGAGATGTCGGGCAAGGACCTGATCGACAGCGTCACCCAGGCGTCGAAGATCACGCGCGTGCTCGGCGCCCGCCCGCCCGAGGGCCTCACCTATGAGATGTTCCTCGACGAAAAGGGCGAGAAGATCTCCAAGTCCAAGGGCAACGGCCTCAGCCTCGACGACTGGCTGACCTATGGCCCGGAGGAAAGCCTCGCCTTTTACATCTACCGCGAGCCGCGCAAGGCCAAGTCGCTGCACATGGGCGTCATCCCGCGCGCCGTGGACGAATATTGGCAGTTCCGCGGCAATTATGCCGGGCAGGAGCTGAAGGAGAAGCTCGGCAACCCGGTCCATCATATCCATGACGGCAAGATGCCGACCGGCGAATTGCCGGTGACCTTCGGCCTGCTGCTCAACCTGGTCGGCGTGATGGGCGATGCGACCAAGGAGCAGGTCTGGAGCTATCTCTCCAACTACGTGCCTGATGCCACGCCCGAGGCCTATCCCGAGCTCGACCGGCTGATCGGCCATGCGCTGGCTTATGGCCGCGATTTCGTCGCCCCGACGCTCCAGCGCCGCGCGCCCGAGGGCGTGGAAGTGGCGGCGCTGCAGCAGCTCGACGCCGATCTCGCCGCGCTCCCGCCCGAGGCGAGCGCCGAGGAGATCCAGAACCTGGTCTATGAGATCGGCAAGACCGGCGGTTTCGAAAATCTGCGCGACTGGTTCAAGGCACTGTACGAGACCCTGCTCGGCTCCTCGCAGGGCCCGCGCATGGGCAGCTTCATCGCGCTTTACGGCATCGAGAACAGCCGCAAGCTGATCGCCGAGGCGCTGGCGCGCTGACGACAGGCTCATGCTGATCCGGCCGGCCCGAGCGGAGGACGCAGCGGCGATCTGGTCGATCATCGGCCCGGTCATCCGTGCCGGCGAAACCCATGCGCTGGACCGCCTCATGCCAGAGGCCGACGCGCTCGCTTATTGGGTGGGCGCCGACAAGCAGACGTTCGTCGCCGAGGACAGCGGCCGGGTGCTCGGCACCTATTATCTCCGGGCGAACCAGGCCGGGGGCGGCGGGCATGTCGCCAATTGCGGCTATATGACTCACGCCGATGCGCAGGGCCGCGGGCTCGCGCGGTCCATGGCTGAGCATTCCCTCACTCACGCACGGTCGCGCGGCTTTCGCGCGATGCAGTTCAACTTCGTGGTGAGCAGCAACACACGGGCGGTGCGGCTCTGGCTGTCGCTCGGCTTCGACATCGTCGGAACGCTGCCATTGGCCTTCGAGCATCCGACAGACGGGTTCGTCGACGCCTTCGTGATGTTCCGGCAGCTTTGATGCCATCTCTCCCTCTCCGCTTGTGGGAAGGGTGAGGGGGAGTGAGGCTCGGAACACGAGCCAGTGCCCTCTCACCCTTCTCTCTCCCACAGGGCGAGAGGGAGATTGCCGCCGCTTCCGCTTGCGAGCGGGACCCAGAAACCGCCATAACCTTCCCCGAAAGGAATGCGCAGATGGCCGGAAAGCGACGATCCCCCGCCTCGGTCCTGCGCGATTTCCTCGCCGATGAGGCAGCGGGCGGCATCCTGCTGATCGCGGCGGCGGCGCTGGCGATGATCGCCGCCAATTCGCCGCTCGCTCATGACTATTTCCACCTGCTGCATGTCGAGACCGGGCCCGTGCTCGCGCCGGCGATCGGGCCGATGACGGTCCATCTCTGGATCAACGATGCGCTGATGGCGCTGTTCTTCCTGCTCGTCGGGCTCGAGATCAAGCGTGAGCTGGTTGACGGCCAGCTCGCCAGCGCGGAGCGACGCCGCCTCCCGATCATCGCTGCTGCGGCGGGCATGATCTGCCCGGCGATGCTCTATCTCGCCATCACCGGCGGCGCGGCCGATCTGCGCGCCGGCTGGGCTATCCCCGCGGCGACCGACATCGCCTTCGCGATCGGGGTGCTGGCGCTGCTCGGACCGCGCGTGCCCGCTTCGCTCAAGCTGTTCCTGACCACTGTCGCGATCGTCGACGATATGGGCGCGGTCGCGATCATCGCGGTCTTCTACAGCCACGGCCTGGCGCTGCTGGCGCTGGCCGGCGCGGCGATCGTCGCGGGCGGCATGGGCGGAATGAACCGTTTCGGCGTGGTGCGGCTCTGGCCTTATCTGATCGGTTTCGCCCTGCTCTGGCTGCTGGTGCTGATGTCGGGCGTGCATGCCACCATCGCCGGCGTCGTCGCGGCGATGACGATTCCGATCCGCCGCTCGCCCGGCGCGCCCGATCATCACAATTCCCCGCTCCACCGGCTCGAACATGCCCTCAATCCCTGGGTCGCATACGGGGTGGTGCCGCTGTTCGGCTTCGCCAATGCCGGTGTGTCGCTGGCCGGGCTCGGCCCGTCGATCCTGGTCGAGCCGCTCGTGCTGGGCATCGCGCTGGCGCTGTTCTTCGGCAAGCAGATCGGCATCTTCGGCAGCATCTGGCTCGCGGTTCGCATGGGGCTGGCCAGGCCGCTCGGCGGAGCGAGCTGGGTGCAGGTCTACGGCGTCGCGCTGCTCGCCGGGATCGGCTTCACCATGAGCCTGTTCATCGGCGGCCTCGCCTTTCCCGGCAATGCCGCGATCATGGATGAAGTGAAGATCGGCGTGCTGGCGGGCTCGATCCTGTCGGCGGTGGGGGGATTCCTGCTCCTGCGCTTCGCGCCGCCTGCAAGGGGAAAATAATGCGCCGTTTCTTCGATCCTCGCCAGCTCGCTCATGCGCCGCTCAAGGAGCTGCACAATGGCGGCTTCACCGACTATGCCGAACGGCCCATCCGCGCCGAAGCGATCGCGCAGACGCTCGGCGCGCTGGAGGCACCCGTCGATCACGGCGATGCCGCGATCCGTGCGGTGCACGACGCGGGCTATCTCGATTTCCTCAAAGAGGGGCCGGCGCGCTGGGCCGCGGCGGGGCGGCCGGGCGACGTGATCGGTTATATCTGGCCGATCGTTGCCAGGCGGGCGCTCAAGCTCGACCGGATCGACGCGCTTGCCGGCCGCTACAGCCTCGACGCCTCCACGCCGCTGACGGCGGAAACCTGGGACGCGGCCTATTGGAGCGTTCAGTCGGTCCTCTCCGCGCTCGACGCCGTGCGCGGCGGGGACCGCGCCGCCTTTGCCTTGTGCCGGCCGCCCGGCCATCATGCCGGCGCCGACTATCTCGGCGGCTATTGCTACCTCAACACTGCCGCTATCGCCGCCCAGGCGGCGCGCGATGCGGGGGCCGAGCGGGTCGCGATCCTCGATATCGACTATCACCACGGCAACGGCACGCAGGACATTTTCTGGACGCGCGGCGACGTCTTCTACGCCTCGATCCATGCCGATCCAGCGACTGACTATCCCTTTTTCTGGGGCCATGCCGACGAGATCGGGGAGGGAGAGGGGGATGGCGCGACGCTCAACCTGCCGCTCCCGCAAGGCTCGGGACTCGAGACCTTCCGGGCGGCGCAAAGCGCGGCGCTCGATGCCATCGCGCGCTTCGCGCCGGACCTGCTGATCGTCAGCTTCGGCGCCGATACCTGGGAGGGCGATCCGATCTCCTTCTTCCGGCTGGCGACCGCCGATTATGCCCTGCTCGGCCGGGATATCGCCGCGCGCGGCTGGCCGACCGTGATCGCGATGGAGGGCGGCTATGCCGTCGATGCGCTCGGCGGCAACGTCGCCAGCCTGCTTTCCGGCTTTTCCGCCTGATCAGCCCTGCTGCGCTTCCGCGTCGGGGACCGTGATCACTGAGAGGAACAGCCCGAGCTGGCGGATTGCCTGGGCGAAGTTTTCGTAATTGACCGGCTTGGTGATGTAGACGTTCGCGCCGAGATCATAGCAGCGGTCGGTCTCGGCCTTGTCGTCGGTGGTGGTGAGCACGACGACGGGGGTGCGCCGCAGCGCCGGCGCGCCCTTGATCTGTGCCAGGACGTCGGTGCCGTTCATGTCCGGCAGGTTGAGATCCAGCAGGATCAGCGCCCGGCCACCCAGTGACGGGCCGTTCTCATGGTGGAGCAGATAGTCGAGCGCGCTTGCGCCGTCCGTGAAATGGACGATGTCGTTGAGAATGCCGGCACGACGGATATTCTTCTCGATCAGCCGGGCATGTCCTTCGTCGTCTTCGATCATCACGATGCTGACGGAGTGATGATCTTTCATCTATTGCCCCTGTGTTTCGGCGAGCGCCGCGGGAAGCGACAGTCGAAAGGTCGCGCCCGTGCCCGGCTCCGATCGTACATCGATAACGCCGCCGAGGCGGTAGGCCAAGGTACGCACATGTGCCAGGCCGATGCCCTCGCCCGGTTGGTCTTGATTTCCGGATCGGCGGAACAGATCGAAGACCCTGTTATGGTCTGAGGGTGCGATGCCGCGGCCATTGTCGCTGACCTCGAGCGTCACGCGCGCGCCATGCCGCGCGCCGCGCACCTCGATCAGGCCGGGCTGGCCGGGGCGAAGATATTTCACGGCATTTTCGATCAGGTTCGCGAAGATCTGCTCGAGCGCCAGCCGATCGCTGACGATGTCGGGCAGCGTGCCATCGATCACCAGCCGGGCCCTCTGATCATCGAGCAGATGCTGCAGGCTCGCACCGACCGAGGCGATCAGGACATTCATGTCGATCCGTTCGGGGGCGATCACGCGGCGCCCCTCGCGCGATAGTTTGAGGATGGCGTTGATCAGCCGCTCCATCTTCTCGCTCGAGGTGCGGATGAAGCGGATCGCCTCGGGCAGGTCCAGCCGCGCGGCGACGCGGGCCTCTTCGGTGACGACGGCCGGTGCATCCGTCTCGGCGCGATCGATCATCGCGACGATCGCGGCGGCGGCGGCATCCAGTTCGGCGGTGAAGCCCATGATGTTGACCAGAGGCGCGCGCAGATCGTGGCTGACGATATAGGCGAAACGCTGGATCTCCTCGTTCGCGCGAGTCAGGTCGGCGGTGCGCTCGGCGACCAGCTCCTCGAGCGATTCGGCGAAGTCGCGCAACGTATCGCGCGAGGTGGCGAGATCGCGGGTATAGCGCAGCACCGTCAGCAGCGATGCCATGGCAACGAACAACAGCAGCGCGCCCGCGATGCCGATCGTCACGTAAAAGGTCCGCACGCTCGCCTGTTGATCGGCATCGCGGTCCGCGAGCAGCCGTTGTTCCTCGCTCTCCATCGCCTTGCCGAGATCGCGGATGCTGCGCATCCGGCGCGCGGTGGTCTCGTCGGTGAAGGCGCGGATCGCTTCCTCGACCCGTCCGGTCTCGACCAGGGCGTTGGTGACGTCGCGGCGTCGCTCGATCGCGGCGACCAGTCTGCGCAAACGCGAGAGATTGGCGTTTTCCCGCGGGTTGTCGGCGGTCAGCGCATCGATCCGGCGCAGTGCATCGGGAATCTGCGCGGCGATCGTCTTGTAGCTCGCCAGATATTCCGCCTGGTTCGCGATGATATAGCCGCGCCGCACCGATTCCGCCTGCTCGACCAGAATGTTGGCGCGAGCGATCGCCAGCTGGACCTCATAAGTGTGGTTGACCGCGCGGATATGCTCCTGGTTGCGGCCGGTCGACCAGATGGCGGCAATGCCGGCGGCGCTCAGGCTGGCGAAGCCGATCACCATGCACCCGATCAGGAACCGGCCCATCGACTGGTTCGCCCACCCCAAGCGGCGGGCAATCCCTTCTAGCATCGGCTTTTCCACCATGGATGTTTTCTAGAGTCGACGATCCCGGAACACCAGAACCAGCGGCACTACATTAATCAAGGTCATTTCGGTTCTAGAACAAGGCGCCCTGCAGCGTCGTCCGCCCGACCGCGCCGCCACCGCGGCGCCGCGCCAGTTCCGTCTCCGCGGTGAAGCGCACGTCGATGTCGCGGTCGCCGAGAAAGCGCGCGAGCGATTCATCCTCGATCTCGCGCCAGTCCTTACCGCGATCGGGGCCCTGGCGCACGCGGGGCAGCAGGCCGGGCTGGTTGGACCATTCGATCAGCTGCGGCAGCCCGACCTGGTTGAGCATGTCGCGCAAATGGAAGGCGGTGACATAGGCGTCGGGAAAGGCGCGGTGCGCGGGCAGGCCGCGCTCATGCTCGATCCCCTCGGGCTTGCGCCAGTAACGCAGCACCTGGTTGGAGAAGCTCGGGCAATCGGGCCAGAGCCTCATCGCGCATTTCCAAGTGCACACCCAATCCGCGTTTCGTGTCAAAGCGGGCGTGCAGAATTCAAGCTCAGCGGTGGAGCGGTGCGCGGCCAGCGCCAGACGGCGCGGCCAGGGATCGAGCACGGCACGCGCCACGTCGTGCCAGTAGGGCGCATCGGCGACCTGCTCGTCGAGGATATGGTGGATCGCCTGCGTGATCGGCGGGATTTGCCGGCCCGGATTGACCAGCCGGCTACCGCCCTCGCCGTGCAATTCCCAGCGCCCATCGGCACCGAGCGCGACATCCTGCCATCCGATCTCGCACACGCCGTGCGCCGGCGGGGCCGGACCGGTGGTCTCGAGATCGACGACACGGATAAGCTGGGGCGGCGGGGGAGGCATCGCCCTTACGTGGCGGTTTGGGCCGCGGAATGCGAGTCCCTAAAGCCCCTCCCCGTGAGGGGAGGGGCCCGGAAAAGGCTCAATGTCCCGCCTGTTCCCCGCGCACGATCCCGCTCGCGGCAAGCTGCGCGTCGATCATCGCCATCAGCCGGTCGAGCCCGGCCTGGTCCTTCGCCTCGGCCCGCGCGACCAGCACGTCCTGGGTGTTGGAGGCACGCAACAGCCACCAGCCGTCCGGCGTGTTGACCCGCGCGCCGTCAGTGCGATTGACCTCGGCGCCCTCGGCCTCGAGCCGGTGGAGCACTTCGTCGACCACCGCGAACTTGCGGCTCTCATCGACCTGGAACCGCATTTCGGGCGTGTTGACCATCGCCGGCATCGCGCCGCGGATCTCGGTCATCGACTTGCCGATCATGTGCACGGCGCGGATCAGTCGGACTGCGGCATATTGCGCATCGTCGAACCCGTAATAGTCATGCGCGAAGAAGATATGCCCGCTCATCTCGCCGGCCAGCGGGGAGTCGGTCTCCTTCATCTTCATCTTGATCAGGCTGTGGCCGGTCTTCCACATCAACGGTTCGCCGCCGAGTTCCGCGATCCGGTCGTAGAGCGCCTGGCTCGCCTTCACATCGGCGATGATCGTCGATCCGGGCAATTCCTTCAGCACCGGCTCGGCAAGGATCGACAGGAGCTGGTCGCCCCAGATCACCCGGCCCTCGCCGTCGATCGCGCCGATCCGGTCGCCATCGCCATCGAAGGCGAGCCCGAAATCGAGCTGCTTCTCGGCAACGAGACGCTTCAGGTCGGCGAGGTTCTTTTCCTCGGTGGGATCCGGATGGTGGTTGGGGAAATTGCCGTCCACCTCGGTGAACAGCAGGTGATGCTCGCCCGGCAGCAGCTTGGTCAGCTTCTCGATCACCGGGCCGGCGGCGCCGTTGCCCGCGTCCCAGCCGATCCGGTAGGCGCCGCCGGCATAGCCCGCCATCAGGCGCCCGACATAATCGTCTTCGATGTCGAAGTCGGAAACGGTGCCTTCGCCCTCTTCCCAATCGCCCTCTTCGGCCAGCTTGCCCAGATCCTGGATGTCGGCGCCGAAAAACGGCGCATGCTGCAGCACCATCTTGAAGCCGTTGTAATTGCCCGGATTATGGCTGCCGGTGATCTGGACACCGCCATCAACCTCCAGGATCGCCTCGGCATAATAGAGCATCGGGGTCGGCCCCATGCCGACGCGCACGACATCGACGCCGCTCGCCGTCAGGCCGGCGATCAGCGCTGCCTCGAGTTCGGGCGAGGAGATGCGGCCGTCATAGCCGACCGCGACGCGGGTGCCGCCGGCGCGCCGCACCCGCGTGGCGAAACCGCGGCCGATCGCATCGGCATCGGCCGGGCCGAGCGTTTTTCCGACAATGCCGCGAATGTCATATTCGCGCAGGGACGTGGGGTCGAAGCGGTGCGTCATCGGTCCTCCTGTTCATCATGTCCTGCGCCCAATAGCGAAGCGCCGGAAAAGGTCATTGCAAGAAAAGGGTTCAGCCGCGCTTTTTGAGCAGCACGTCGCGCGCCGCATTGATCCGCCGCGCCAGCTCGACCGATCCCCCGCGATCGGGGTGGACGGCGGCGACCAGCCGGCGATGGGCGGCGCGGATCGCGTCGGCGTCGGCGGTGCGGTCGACGCCAAGGATGGCGCGCGCCTCCTTCTCGTCGACCGTCGGCGCCGGCTGAGTCTTGCGCAACAACAGCCACAGGCCGAACAGCACCGCGCCGATAAAGAGGATCTTCGCCATCAGGCGAACAACGGCATCGCGGGCTCGGGCAGGCCGAGCGCCGCCATCATCTCGCGCAGCTCCTGCCGCGCGGCGACATGGGCCAGGCCCATTTCGCCGAATTCCCGCGCGTCGAGCATGGTCAGGCCCTTGGGGAACAGCTCACGGTAGATCACGCGCTCGCCCAGTCCGGGGATGATGCGGAAACCGACCCGCTTGGCCAGCTGGTCGAGCGCCTCGGATACGCGGCGCATGTTGCGCGCCTCGATATGCTGGAGGCGGTTGCGCAGCACGACCCAGTCGATCGTCGATCCGTCGGCCTTGGCCCTTGCCTTGCGCGCGTCCCAGATGAGTTCGGCATAGAAGCTCGGGCGCGTGACCTTGTAGGTGACCGGGTCGACCTGGCCGATCAGGTCGAAATCGACGAAGCTGTCGTTCATCGGCGTGACCAGCGTGTCGGCCTTCTGCGCCGCCATCCGCGCGAACCGGTCGTCGCGGCCGGGCGTGTCGATCACCAGGAAGTCGGTGCCGCTGGAAAGCGCATCCAGCGTCTCGGTGAAGCGCGCCAGGCTTTCCCCGTCATGCGTCGCGTGGCGGGGGACGTTCAGCTCGCGCCCGGTGCGCTTGGCGGTCGCCTCGCGGTTGTCGAGATAGCGGCCCATGGTCCGCTGCCGATGATCGAGATCGAACGCCGAAACCCGCGCGCCGCGGGCCTCCAGCGCGATCGCGACATGGACGGCGGTCGTCGATTTGCCGGTCCCGCCCTTCTCGTTGGCGAACACGATGATATGTGGCTTCTGTGCAACCGTCGACAAGTCGCTCGTGTCCCTGATGAATGGCCGTATTGATCGGTCGCGCCACCCCCCATAGAAGGCCCGGCCCGTCACCCCGTCCTTATCGAAGGCCCTTCACGCGTGCAAACCATCCGTCACCTCGATCTGCTCCGTGCCGAGATTGCGGCGTTCCGCGGCGAAGGGGCGGTGATCGCGCTGGTCCCGACCATGGGCGCGCTGCATGCCGGCCACATGTCGCTGATCGAAGCGGCCAGGCGGCCCGGCACGCGCGTCGTCGCCTCGATCTTCGTCAATCCGAAGCAGTTCGGGCCCAATGAGGACCTGTCGCGCTACCCCCGCAAGGAGACCGCCGACACGCGCATGTTGAAGGAGGCCGGCTGCGACCTGCTGTGGATGCCCCCGGTCGAGGCGATGTACCCGGAAGGCTTCGCCACCAACGTCTCGGTCGCCGGCGTCAGCGAAGGGCTCGATGGCGCGGCCCGGCCCGGTCATTTCGATGGGGTCGCGACGGTCGTGGCTAAGCTGTTCAATCAGGTCCGGCCCGACATCGCCTGGTTCGGCGAGAAGGATTATCAGCAGCTCGCGGTGATTCGCCGCATGGTCGCCGATCTGGATTTCGGGATCGACATCATGGGCGTGCCCACCCAGCGCGAGGATGACGGCCTCGCGCTCTCGTCGCGCAACGTCTATCTCGACGACGAGCAGCGCAGCCGCGCGGTGGCGTTGCCGCGCGCGCTCGGCGTCGCGGCGAAGGGCATCGACAAGGGCGACGACGTCGCGGCCGTGCTGGCCACCGCGCGCGACTCGCTGAGCGCCGCCGGGTTCGAGGTCGATTATGTCACGCTGGTCGATGCCGAGACGCTGAGGGAAGCGCCCGGTCCGGATCGCCCGCGCCGCCTGCTGGCCGCGGCGAGGATGGGCACGACGCGTCTGATCGACAATATCGCGGTGTGATCGACGTTCGGCCGGAAACGGCATAGCATCGCCTCCGCAACGATGACGGAGGGGACGATGCAACTCACGATCACTGCGCTCACCGCGGCCGCGCTCGCGCTGCTGCTGGTCTTTCTGTCGGTCACGACGATCCGCATGCGCATGAAGCACAGCGCCTCTTATGGCGATGCCGGCCAGCACGACCTGAATTGCGCCATCCGCGCGCATGGCAATCTCACAGAATATGCGCCGGTGGGGATACTTCTGATCGGCCTGCTCGAGATCGGCGGGGCCAATGCCACCGCGCTGTCGATCGCCGCCGCCGCCTTTGTCGGCGCGCGCCTGCTCAACGCCATCGGCCTGTTCAACCCGCCCGGGCCGCCCAGGCCGGCGCGCTCGATCGGCATCGTCGTCACCTTGCTGATCCTGCTCGGCCTGGCGATCTGGCTCGCCTTGCGGGTGCTGTTGCCCGACATGGGCTGACCCAGATCCAACGTCACCCCGGACTTGTTCCGGGGTCCATCGGCCCGCAACCGCACCATCGGTTGCGTTCGTGGCACGATGGATGCCGGAACGAGTCCGGCATGACGATTATTTGGCGGCAACCTTCTTGGCGGGCGTCTTCTTCGCCGCTGCTTTGGGCGCCGCCTTCTTGGCGGGGGCCTTTTTCGCCGCCGGCTTCTTCTTGCCCTTCTTGGCCGGCGCCGCCGCGGCGCGCGCGTCGATCAGCTGGGCCGCTTCCTCGAGCGTCAGCTGGTCCTGCGGGATCGACTTGGGCAGGGTCGCGTTGGTTTCGCCGTCCGTGACATAGGGGCCGAACCGCCCTTCCATCAGCTTGATCTCGGCGTCGGAGCGCGGATGCTTGCCCAGGATCTTCAATGGCTCGCGGCTGCCGCGCTGCGGGCGTCCGCCGCCGGCGGCTGCCTCGGCCAGCTTGACCACGGCGGCGTTCATGCCGGTTTCGAACACGTCGGCGGTCGAGGTCAGCCGGGCATATTTGCCGTCATGCGCCAGATAGGGGCCATAACGCCCGATCGACGCCGTAATCGGGTTGCCGCTTTCCGGGTGCGTGCCCACGGTGCGCGGCAGGCTGAGCAGCTTCAGCGCCCATTCCAGCCCGAAATCCTCGGCCGGCACGTCCTTGGGGATCGAGGCGCGCTTGGCGTCCTTGCCCTCGCCCAGCTGGACATAGGGGCCGAAGCGCCCGCTGCGCCTGGTCACCTCGGTGCCGGTCTCCGGATCCTGGCCCATCACCTCGGGCCCGGTATCGCCGGTATCGCCCTCGCTGCCGGGCTGGCCGAAGCGGCGGGTATATTTGCAGTCGGGATAGTTGGAGCAGGCGACGAACGCGCCGAACTTGCCGCCGCGCAGCGCCAGATGGCCCTGGCCGCAATTGGGGCAGAGCCGCGGGTCGCCGCCATCCGCCTTGGCCGGAAAGAGATAGGGTTCGAGGAACTTGTCGAGCGCCGCGGTCACTTCGGACGGCTTCTGCTCCATCACCTCGGTGGTGCGCGGCTTGAAATCCTTCCAGAAGGATTCGAGTACGGCCTGCCACTGCGCCCGGCCGCCCGAGACTTCGTCGAGCTCGTCCTCGAGCCCGGCGGTGAAATCATAGCCGACATATTTCTCGAAGAAGCGCTCGAGGAACGCCGTCACCAGCCGCCCGCTCTCCTCGGCGAAGAAGCGGTTCTTCTCGACGCGCACATAAGCGCGGTCCTTCAGCGTCTTGATGATCGAGGCATAGGTCGAGGGGCGCCCGATGCCGAGCTCCTCCAGCCTTTTGACCAGCGACGCTTCGGAGAAGCGCGGCGGCGGCTGCGTGAAATGCTGCTCGGCATTGACCGCCTTCTTGGCCGGCGCATCGCCTTCGCGCAGGCGCGGCAGGCGGCGGCTGTCCTCGTCGGCGCTGTCGTCGGTGCCTTCCTCGTACAGCGCCAGATAGCCGGGGAAGAGCACGACCTGGCCGGTCGCGCGCAGGCCGGTCTGACCGCTGCCGTCGGTCAGCTCGACCGTGGTGCGCTCCATCCTCGCCGACGCCATCTGGCTGGCGAGCGCGCGCTTGAAGATCAGGTCGTAGAGCCGGGCATGGTCGCCGCCGCCCAGCTTGTCCTTGCCGAAATCGGTCGGGCGGATCGCCTCATGCGCTTCCTGCGCATTCTTGGCCTTGGTCTGGTACAGGCGCGGCTTGTCCGGGACATAGCCGGCGTCATAGCGGTCGGCGATCGCCTTGCGCGCCGCCGAGATGGCCGATCCGTCCATCTGCACACCGTCGGTCCGCATATAGGTGATCGCGCCGTCCTCATAGAGGCCCTGGGCGATGCGCATCGTGTGGTCGGCCGAGAAGCCGAGCTTGCGCGCGGCTTCCTGCTGCAGCGTCGAGGTGGTGAAGGGCGGCGGCGGGTTGCGCGTGGCCGGCTTGACCTCGACCGTCTGGACGCTGAAGCGGCCTTCCTCGACCGCGGCCTTGGCGCGCAGCGCCGTGCCTTCCTCGCCGATCGACAACCGGTCGAGCTTCTTGCCCTCGAAGGTGACGAGCCGCGCCGTGAAGGGCGTGCCGTCCTGCTCCATATCGGCCGTCACCGACCAATATTCCTGGGCGCGGAACGCCTCGATCTCGCGCTCGCGGTCGACGATGATGCGCAGCGCGACCGACTGGACGCGTCCAGCCGACTTCGCACCGGGCAGCTTGCGCCACAGCACCGGGGACAGAGTGAAGCCGACCAGATAGTCGAGCGCGCGGCGGGCGCGATAAGCGTCGATCAGGTCGGTATCCAGCTCGCGCGGATGCTTCATCGCCTCGGTCACCGTCGCCTTGGTGATGGCGTTGAAGGTGACGCGCTCGACTTCCCTGGGCAGCGCCTTGCGGCCGCGCAGCACTTCCTGGACATGCCAGCTGATCGCTTCGCCCTCGCGGTCAGGATCAGTCGCGAGGATCAGCCGATCGGCCTTCTTGGCCTCGTCGGTGATCGCCTTGAGCTGCTTCGCCTTGTCGGCGTAATTTTCCCATTCCATCTCGAACCCATGGTCCGGATCGACCGATCCGTCCTTGGCCGGCAGGTCGCGGACATGGCCGTAGCTCGCGAGAACGCGATAGTCGGAGCCCAGATATTTCTCGATGGTCTTCGCCTTGGCCGGCGATTCGACGATGACAAGCTGCATGGGTTTTTGATGCGTCCTTACGTGTACGCGCGAGGATGGAGAGGTGTTCGGGGCGGCGTCAAGCGGTGGAAGGGCGATGCCGGGATAGCGACTCTTTCCGCGAGTTGAATCGATGTCATGGAATCAGGTTGGCGAATCTGGTTGGCCGTCGCGCTCAAATCAAGCTCACCCTCGCGCCGGCATGACGCTCCAGCCGCCCGGCGAGTTCCAGTTCGAGCAGCACGGTCTGCACGATCGCCGGCGCCAGGCCCGATTGCCGGATGATTTCGTCGATCGCCACCGGCACGGGACCGAGCAGCCCGATGACCTCGCGCCGCTCGGCATCGCTGGCATCGTCGAGTGGCGGCCCGTCGAAGCGCGATCCGGGCGCGCGCACCATGCGCGGGTCGATCGGCCGGATCAGCTCCAGGATATCGGCGGCCGACTGGATCAGCGTCGCACCGTCGCGGATCAGCCCGTTGCAGCCCTGCGCGCGCGGGTCGAGCGGCGATCCGGGCACCGCCATCACCTCCCGGCCCATCTCTCCGGCCAGCCGCGCGGTGATCAGCGATCCCGATTTCGGGGCTGCCTCGACCACCACCGTGCCCTGCGCCAGCCCGGCGATGATGCGGTTGCGATAGGGGAAGTGGCGCGCGCGGGGCTCGGTGCCGGGCGGCTGCTCGGCGATCAACAGCCCGCGCGCGGCGATCGCTTCCTGCAGCGCAGCGTTCTCGGGCGGATAAGCGATATCGATGCCGCCGGCGATCACGGCGATGGTGCCACTGTCGATCGACCCGACATGCGCGGCGGTGTCGACGCCGCGCGCGAGCCCCGACACGATTGTGACGTCCTCGCGCCCCAGCTCGACCGCGAGCTGCCGCGCGAACCGGCACGCGGCGGCGGACGCATTGCGCGCGCCCACCATCGCGACGGTCGGGCGCCGCGCCAGGCCGATATCGCCGCGCACCATCATCGCGGGCGGCGCGTCGTCCAGCTCGGCCAGCAGCGCCGGATAATCGGCGTCGTCGACGAACACGTGGCGCGCGCCGAGCTTCGCCGCCATCGCCAGCTCGCGTTCGGCCATCGCCACGGGGGCAATGACGGGTCCCTTGCCCCCGCCCCGCGCCGCGAGCTCGGGCAGCGCGTCGATGGCGGCGGCCGCGTCGCCGAAGCGCTCGACCAGCTGGCGATAGGTGACGGGCCCGATCTGCGGCGTGCGGATCAGGCGCAGGCGCGCGACCGCGGCCGCCGGGTCGTTCGGCGGATCGTCACGCACTCCGGGCGCCGACCTTCGGCTCGGTGCCGTTCAGCAGCCGCTCGATATTTTCGCGATGCTTCCACAGCACGAGCAGCGCCAGCGCGAGCAGCGGCAGCACGATGTCGAACTCGGAAAAGAAGGCGGCGCTGAGCGGCGCGCTGAACGCCGCCGTCATGCCCGCCACCGAGGAGAAGCGCAGCAGCGCGAGCAGGCCGAGCCAGACGACCGCGAACACCAGCCCGCAGGGCCAGTGCAGCGCGAGCACGATGCCCATCATCGTCGCCACGCCCTTGCCGCCGCGGAATTTGAGCCAGACCGGATAGACATGGCCGAGAAATGCCGCCGCCGCAGCGAGCACGCCATTGCCGGGCCACAGCGCCTCGACGATCGCGACCGCCGCGAAACCCTTGGCCGCGTCGAGCAGCAGGGTCGCTGCCGCCAGGCCCTTGCGGCCGGTGCGCAGCACATTGGTTGCGCCGATATTGCCCGATCCGATCTTGCGCAGGTCGCCGGCGCCAAAGGCCCGGGTGAGAATCAGCCCGAACGGAATCGATCCGAGCAGATAGCCGAGCACCAATGCGCCAGCCGGCGCCATCCAGACAATTTCGGTCGGCAAAACGGATCAGCCCCCATGTACATGGCACCATAGCCCAGTCCGGGTAGGCCGCCAACAATCTCTGTTAGGTCGTTCCGGCGGGTCGCGGTTCAAGTGCCGGCGACATTGTCAAACCCCGCGTCCGCGCTACATCGCGAGTGTGACGGACACGCGACCCATCCTGTTTTTCGATTCCGGGGTGGGCGGGCTTTCGGTGCTCGGGCCAACCCGCGCCCTGCTGCCCCGGGCGCCCTTCGTCTATGTCGCCGATTCGGCCGGCTTTCCCTATGGCACCAAGAGCGAGGCGGAGATCGCCGCGCGCGTGCCGGCGCTGCTGGGGCGGCTGGCCGAGCGCTATCGTCCGCGGCTGATCGTCATCGCCTGCAACACTGCCTCGACCATCGCGCTCGCGGCGGTGCGCGCGGCGCTCGACCTGCCGATCGTCGGCACCGTGCCCGCGATCAAGCCTGCCGCGGCCTTGAGCAGGACCCGCGCGATCGGCGTGCTCGGCACTGACGCGACGGTGCGCCAGCCCTATGTCGATGATCTCGCCGCGCGTTTCGCCGGCGATTGTCTCGTGCTGCGCCATGGTTCGGCCGAACTGGTCCAGCTCGCCGAGGCGAAGCTGCGCGGAGAGGATACGCCGCCCGGCCGCTATCGCGCGATCCTCGCCGGCCTGTTCGATCACCCGGGGGGCGACCGCATCGACGTGATCGTCAATGCCTGCACGCATTTCCCGCTGGTGGTCGAGGAGCTCGCCGCCGCCGCCCCGCACAAGGTCGATTTCGTCGACGGGTCGGAAGGCATTGCGCGCCGAGTCGCTTTTCTTACCCAGGGCCAGTCATGGCCGGACAGCCCGGGTGACGGAGTCGCGGTGTTCACGGGCCATGCCGATCACGGCCCGCTTGCCCCCGCGCTCGCGCGGTACGGCCTCAGCCGGATCGAGTCGCTCTAGGCGCCTCGGCCGGCATCTCCACCGACTCGGCGGCCAGCACGGCATAACGACTCGCCAGCTCGGCATGGACTCGCCGTGCCGAACGATCCCCGCTCCGCCCGGCAAGCTCGCGTTCCTGCGCTGCCCGGCGCGCGAAATAGTCCTGTTTTCCGTCACTTGAAATGGTATCGGCCATGATCGAAGCTCCATGCGTCAAAGCGGGAGCGCATCGCGTCTCTCGGTCGCGGGCATGCTTCGAGCAGAAGCCCGGCGATGCCGCCTTATAGCACGCAACGCGCCGGCGGCGCATGATCGAGGACAAGAATCTCGCCGGCGATGGGACGATATCCGGATATATCCCTAGAGCAAAACGCTGGAAATCCTTGGCGCCGCGCGCTAGGGCGGCCCGCATGGAAGCGGACGGAACGGCGCTGCGGGGAGTGGACTACTCGCGCATCTTCACCCAGGCGATCGATCGCCTGCATGTCGAAGGGCGCTACCGCGTCTTCATCGATATCCTGCGCAACAAGGGCGCGTTTCCGAACGCGCGCTGCTTTGCCGGGCATAACGGGCCGAAGCCGATCACCGTGTGGTGCTCGAACGATTATCTCGCCATGGGCCAGCATCCGGCGGTGATCGCCGCGATGGAAGAGGCGCTGCACGATGTCGGCGCCGGCTCGGGCGGCACGCGCAACATCGGCGGCAACACCCATTACCATGTCGATCTGGAGGGCGAGCTCGCCGATCTCCACGGCAAGCAGGGCGCGCTGCTGTTCACCTCGGGCTATGTCTCGAACGAGGCGACGCTCGCCACCCTCGCCAAGATCCTGCCGGGCTGCATCATCTTCTCGGACGAGATGAACCATGCCTCGATGATCGCGGGCATCCGTAATTCGGGCTGCGAGAAGCATGTCTTCCGTCACAATGATCTCGATCATCTCGAGGAGCTGCTCGCCGCGGTCGACCCGGCCGCGCCGAAACTGATCGCGTTCGAGAGCGTCTATTCGATGGAGGGCGATATCGCCCCGATCGCCGCGATCTGCGATCTCGCCGACAAGTACAGCGCGCTGACCTATCTCGACGAAGTCCATGCGGTCGGCATGTACGGCGCGCGGGGCGGCGGCATCTCGGAACGCGACGGCGTCGCCGACCGGCTGACCATCATCGAGGGGACGCTGGGCAAGGCGTTCGGGGTGATGGGCGGTTACATCACCGCCGATCAGACGATCATCGACGTGATCCGCTCCTACGCGCCGGGCTTCATCTTCACCACGTCGCTGTCGCCCGTGCTGGTCGCCGGCGCCCTGGCCAGCGTGCGCCACCTCAAGGCCTCCGGTGTCGAGCGCGAGGGGCAGCAGGCCGCCGCGACCCTGCTCAAGACGATGATGGCCGAGGCCGGGCTGCCGGTGATGAACTCGACCACGCATATCGTGCCGCTGATGGTCGGCGATCCGGTCAAGGCCAAGAAGATCAGCGACATCCTGCTCGCCGAATATGGCGTGTACGTCCAGCCGATCAATTACCCGACGGTGCCGCGCGGCACCGAGCGGTTGCGCTTCACCCCGGGCCCCGCCCATGACGAGGCGATGATGCGCGAGCTGACCGGGGCGCTGGTCGAGATCTGGAGCCGGCTCGACCTGCGCATGGCCGCCTGAGGCCTGCCGCCCGGCAGGAGCTGCGTCGATTCAACATTGGTGAAGCCGCGCTATCGTGGCGCGCGATCGGAATGGCGCGCCATTCCGGACGCGCTCTTTCTTTTGTCATTGAAAACGGTCATCGAAAGACGGGGCTCTGTTCGGCCATCCGGGCTTCCCTGTTATCGCAGCGATTTTCCCTGTTCCGCCATTAACACGGTAATCGCCCAATAAGCCTTTGCCTAACCGATCGAATTTTGCAGCGGATTCCCAACATAACAGGGAAATTCGCGCCAAAAAAATGATTGGGCCATTATCAGGGTGGAACAGGGTCGGCGCGGCACGCGCGGGAGAGGTCTTCAGCCAATCCCACCCATGCCGCGACGTCCGTCAGGCCCTCACGTCACCCCGTGCATCCACTTCTTCAGCGGCCAGGACAGCAGCAACAGCAGCAGCCCCAGCCCGATCGCGATGTAGGAGATCGTCGTGAACACGCCGGTATAGGTCTCCAGGCTGACCTTCAGATTGGTCACCTGCCCGCCGACCGTCTCGACGCTCGCCACCTGCGCCACCGCGCCCGCGACATATTGCGCGACCGAGATCGAGAGGAACCACACGCCCATCATCATGCCGACGATGCGCGCGATCGACAATTTGGTGATCATCGACAGGCCGACCGGCGAGATGCAGAGCTCGGCGATCGAATGGATCAGATAGAGCCCGGCGAGCCAGGCCATGCCGACCTTGAAGTCGGTCCCCACGAACTGCGTGCCCCAGACCAGGAACAGGAAGCCCGCGCCGACGCCCATCAGCGCGATGGCGAACTTGATCGGGATCGACGGCTCCAGCCCGCGCCGCGCCAGCGCATTCCACAACACGCTGAAGATCGGCGCGAAGATGACGATGAACAGCGCGTTGAAGATCTGGGTCTGTCCGGCCGGCATGACATAGACCGGCTCGCTGCCGAAACCATGCGTGCGCGCGACATGCATGCCGATCAGGCCGGCCACCGCGACCACGGCGAAGCCGATCGCCATGATGCGCCGCGTCTCCGGCAGTTCGCCCGAGGCGAAGAACCAGAAGGCCAGCCAGGAGACGCCGCCGATCACCGCGGCGAAGAACAGATAATAGCTGATCGGGGTCGCCTGGAACATCGCGAACAAGGGCGCGGTCCAGCGGATCTCCAGCACGGTGTTGCGCGCCGCGAACAGGGTCAGCGAGGATCCGGCCTGCTCGAACAGGGTCCAGAACACCACGTTGAAGATGATCAGCACCATCGCCGCCATCATCATCTGGAACTCGGCCTTGCTGCCCTTGAGATAGGACCATACCAGGATGGCGGGCACGCCGATCAGGAAGGTGCCGAACAGCGCCTTGCCCATGATCGGCAGGTTGAGCACATAGCCGATCACGCCCGACCCTTCCGGCGGCGCGACATAGTTCATCAGGTTCCAGAACAGGAAGATGACGAGCGGCACGGTGACGATCGCGCCGCCATAGATCCACCAGTCGCGGTCCTTCGGCGCATCGGCCGGGCGTTCGCCATAGCCGGTCAGCCGGCCGCCATCGAACTGGAACAGCAGCCAGGAACAGGTCATGCCGATCGCGGCGAGGCCGAAGCCGGCCCACCAGCCCACGCCCTCGGCGAGGATCGGGCAGAAGAATTGCGAGATCAGCGAGCCAAGATTGATGCCCATATAGAACATCGTGAACCCGGCATCGCGCCGCCGGTCGCCGCCCGCATAGAGCTCGCCGACCATGGTCGAGATGTTGGGCTTGAAGAAGCCGTTGCCGACGGTGACGAGCGACAGGCCGAGCAGCATGATGAACACGAAGAAGGGTGAGCGCTGGCCGTCCGACTTGAAGCCTTCCGGTGCGATCTTGCGGATTTCCTGGCCATCGCTGCCGAGCAGCGAAACGCTCTTGTCGTCGTTGCCGCGAATCTGCAGTCGCTGGTCCTTGTCGATCAGGAATTGCCTGCCGGCATCGCCCTTGCCTTCGACCACCACCTCGTACCGCTGGCCGTCGATCGTCGCGAAGGGCGTGGCGCCGCTGCCGCCGAAGCAGAGCGTGAAATAACCGGCCGCCATCATGATCGCACCGAACTTCACGGTGCGTTTGGAACCGAGATACTGGTCGGCGATCAGGCCGCCGACCAGCGGCGTCAGATAGACCAGGGCGGTGAACCCGCCATAGATGCCGGTCGAGGTCTGGTCGTTGAACAGGAAATGGTTGGCGAGATAGAGCGTCAGGATCGCCCGCATGCCGTAATAGCCGAAGCGTTCCCACATCTCGGTGGTGAACAGCCGCTTGAGCTGTGGCGGATGGCCGAACCAGACGGCGTCGCTGACCGGGTTTACATGGGTGATATCCGGTTCTCGCGGGCTGTCCGCGGTCGGGGTGTCCACCATTTTTGTTCGCTCCCTCAATAACTTCCCGCCGTCGATTGCAGCGGTGCTGATGGCGTGAACCTAGCGGCATCCGCCGGGGTGTAAATATACCCGGCAAGCCCCTAGATGGCGGCCATGTTCAACGACACCAGCAGCCCGCTCGCGCTCCTCGCCACCCGCCGCTCGGGCAAGCCCCGCGATCTCGTCGCGCCCGGGCCCAACCAGGCCCAGCTCGACCATATCCTGGAGATCGCGGCGCGCACGCCCGATCACGGCAAGCTCGCGCCGTGGCGCTTCGTGGTGGTGCCGTCCGATCGGCGCGATGCGCTGAGCGACCTCATCGTCACTGCCTATCGCGCCGAGCGCCCCCAGGCCTCGCGGCTCGAGATCGAGGCGATGGATCAGTTCGCGCGCCAGGCGCCGGGCCTCGTGGTGGTGCTGTCGTCGCCCAGACCCGAAAGCCATATTCCCTTGTGGGAGCAGGAGCTGTCGGCGGGCGCTGCCTGCATGAACCTGCTCCACGCCGTGCATGCCAGCGGATTCGCCGGCGGATGGCTCACCGGATGGGCCGCCTATAACGATTCAGTGCGCGACGCTTTTGGCGCAGCGCCGGATAAAATCGCGGGATTCGTGTTCATTGGAACGCCGTCCAGGCCGCTCGACGAACGGCCGCGTCCGGAATCGGACAAAATCGTCCGATATTGGACATAGCATTGGACTCAGGGGGTAATTGGTGTATTATTGCACCATGACAGCCCTGAACAGCGACGACAGCCCCGTTTACATCAAGCTGCGCGGCACGATTTCAGCCGCGATCCTGCGTGGGGACTATCGCGCCGGGGACCAGCTTCCCTCGGTTCGCGCGCTCGCGGCCGAGCACGGCGCCAATCCGCTGACGGTGGCCAAGGCCTATCAGAGCTTTCAGGACGACGGCTATGTCGAGGTCCGTCGCGGCGTCGGCATGTTCGTGCTGCCGGGGGCCGCCGAACGACTCCGCCTCGCCGAGCGCGATCATTTCATCCGCGAAAGCTGGCCGCGCATCCGGGCGCACATCACCTTGCTCGGTCTGAATACCGATGAATTGCTGGAGCGCGAAGAGGCGTAAGCCGAATCGTCACCCCGGACTTGTTCCGGGGGCCATCGAGCCGCAAACGCAGCGCTTCGTTGACGACCGCGTCGCGTGCGGCACCATGGATGCCGGAACAAGTCCGGCATGACGTTGGTGGTCAGGACGAGAACGCTTCCGCCGGCACCGAATACAGCAGTTCCGCTTTGGCCATGGCAGCCGCCCTGAGGCCGATCGCCTCGGGCACGATCTGCTCGATATAGAAGCGCGCTGCCGCTGCCTTCATCGCCAGAAAGGCCGGATCGCCGCTCGCCTCCGCCGCCGCGCGGCCCTGCCGCTCCATCAGCCAGCCGCACACCGCGGTCGAGAGCATGGTGAGGAACGGATAGCTCGCCGCCAGCCGGTCATCGGCGTCGCGGCTCATCAGGTCGCGGCCGATCGCGTCGCAGGCGTCTATCAGCCCGACCAGCCCGGTATCCTTCGCTTCGGCGCGCATGTCGGCGATCAGCCGCGCGAACACGCCTCCATTGTCCAGCCCCAGCTTGCGCCCGACCAGATCGGCCGCCTGGATGCCGTTGGTGCCTTCATAGATCGGCGTGATCCGCGCATCGCGGAAGAACTGGGCGGCGCCCGTCTCCTCGATATAGCCCATGCCGCCATGCACCTGGATTCCGATCGACGACACTTCGCAGCCGATATCGGTGCCATGCGCCTTGGCGAGCGGGGTCAGCAGGTCGAGCCGTTCCTGTGCGCCCGCCTCGCCGATCGCGGCGCGGTCGACATGGCTCGCGGCATAATAGACCAACGCGCGCGCCGCCTGGGTCTGCGCCTTCATCCGCAGCAGCATGCGGCGGACATCGGGATGCTCGATGATCGCGACGCTCTCCTTGCTGGCCGAGCCGGCGCGCGGCGACTGGATGCGCTCGCGGGCATAGGCCACCGCTGCCTGAGTCGCGCGCTCGGCGACCTGCGCGCCCTGCAGGCCCACGTTCAGCCGCGCATTGTTCATCATCGTGAACATCGCGCGGATGCCGCCAAACTCGCCGCCGATCAGCTCGCCGACACAATCGTCATGGTCGCCGAAGCTCAGCACGCAGGTGGGCGAGGCATGCAGCCCCATCTTGTGCTCGATCGAGACGACGCGGACGTCGTTCAATTCGCCCGGATTGCCCTCGGCATCGAGCCGGTATTTGGGCACGAGGAACAGCGAGATGCCCTTGGTCCCGGCCGGCGCATCGGGGGTGCGGGCGAGAACGAGATGGACGATGTTGGGCGCCATGTCATGGTCGCCGAACGAGATGAAGATCTTGGTGCCCTTGATGCTCCAGGTCCCGTCGCCGCGCGGCCTGGCCTGGGTGCGCAGCGCGCCGACGTCGGATCCGGCCTGGGGTTCGGTCAGGTTCATCGTGCCGGTCCAGGCGCCGGTCGCGAGATGCGGCAGATAGAGCGCCTGCTGCTCGGGCGATCCGTGATGGATCAGCGCCTCGATGGCGCCGACCGTCAGGGTGGGGGCGAGCGCGAGGCCCATATTCGCCGCGCCGAGCGTATCGAGCACCGCCGTCTGGATCGCGAAGGGCAGGCCCTGGCCGCCAAAGGTCTCGGGCACGCCGATCGTGCCCCAGCCGCCCTCGACATAGTCGCGATACGCCTTGCCGAAGCCTTCGGGCATGACGACGCCGTCGGGCGTCCATGTCGCGCCGACCGTGTCGCCCTCGCGCAGTAGCGGCGCCCATTCGCCGGCCGCGAAATCGCCGATCCCCTCCAGCACCGCCTCGACGACATCCTCGGTCGCGGCGGCGAAACGCTCTGAATCGGCGAGCGCGGCGATGCCGACCACATGGTCGAGCACGAAGCGCTGGTCGGCGGTAGGGGCGGTGAAACTCATGATATTTTTCTTCCTGCGGTCGCCCGCGCTATAGCCGCGCCTGATGACCGTGCAAAACCCGCCCATAGTCACGCGTACCTTACCCTACGGCGAGGCCGCGATCGCCGAGGCGGCCGCGGTCGTCGCGGCGGGCCAGCCGGTCGCGATCCCGACCGAGACGGTCTATGGCCTCGCCGCCGACGCGACCGATTCGCGCGCAGTCGCTGGCATCTATGCCGCCAAGGGCCGGCCGAGTTTCAACCCGCTGATCGTCCATGTGCTCGACCGCACGGCGGCGGAGAAGATCGCCACCTTCGATGACGCCGCGAGTGCGCTGGCCGATGCCTTCTGGCCCGGGCCGCTGACCCTGGTGCTGCCGCTCCGCCCGGATGCGGGGATCGCGGCGCTGGTGACGGCCGGGCTCGATACCATCGCGATCCGCGTCCCGGCGCACCGCGCGATGCGGGCGCTGTTGCAGGCGACGGACAAGCCGCTCGCCGCGCCCTCCGCCAATGCCAGCGGCGCGATCAGCCCCACGCGAGCGGAGCATGTGCTGGCAAGCCTGGGCGGGCGGATACCCTTGATCGTCGATGATGGCGCGACCGAAGCGGGGCTGGAATCGACCATCGTGGTGACAGCCGGAGGAGTGCGCGTATTGCGCCCCGGTCCCATCACGGCGGAAGCGATCTACAACCTGCTCCCCGGCGAAGGCCGGGGCCCAGCATCGGAGGATGTCGTAACTGGACTCCGGTCTTCGCCGGGGAAAGGAGTAGTAACGGCGCCCGGCCAGCTCGAGAGCCACTACGCCCCCTCTAAACCCCTCCGCATCAACGCCAGCTCACCCACTCCCGACGAATGGTCGATCGGATTCGGTTCCATCTCCGGCGACGACACCTTGTCCGCCACCGGCGACCTGACCGAAGCCGCCGCCGCCCTGTTTTCCGCCCTGCACCGCGCCGACGCCTCGGCGAAACCGCGCATCGCGGTCGCGCCCGTCCCCCAGACCGGGCTCGGCGCCGCGATCAATGACCGGCTGCGCCGCGCCGCGCACCGCGACTGACGTCTTTACGGCACCGTAACGGCCGCTACCCTCCTCCTCGGGTACGACTCGCACAGGAGAGGAAGACCATGGTGACGAACACGCAGCGGGGGCTCGCGGAGTTCCTCGGTACCTTCTGGCTCGTCTTCGGCGGCTGCGGCAGCGCGGTACTGGCGGCGGGCTTTCCGGACGTCGGCATCGGCTTTGTCGGCGTCTCGCTCGCCTTCGGCCTGACCGTGCTGACCATGGCCTATTCGATCGGCCATATCTCGGGCTGCCACCTCAACCCGGCGGTCACGCTCGGCCTGTGGGCCGGCGGGCGCTTCTCGGGCAAGGACATCCCGCTCTATGTGATCGCCCAGGTGCTCGGCGCGACCGTCGCGGCCTATGTCCTGTACTTTATCGCCAGCGGCGCGCCGGGCTTCACCCTGCCGGCCAACGGCCTCGCGGTGAACGGGCTCGAATCGCTCTCGCCCGGCCATTATTCGCTGGTCGCGGGGCTCGCCATCGAGGTCGTGCTGACCTTCTTCTTCCTGCTGGTGATCATGGGATCGACCGACACCCGCGCGCCCGCCGGCTTCGCGCCGATCGCGATCGGCCTCGCACTCACCCTGATCCACCTGATCAGCATCCCGGTCACCAACACCTCGGTGAACCCGGCGCGCAGCACCGGCCCGGCGCTGGTGGTCGGCGGGCTGGCGTTGCAGCAGCTCTGGTGGTTCTGGCTCGCGCCGATCGTCGGCGGCGTGCTCGGCGGCCTGGCGTACAAGACGCTCGGCGCGGATGCATCGAAGAAGCCACCGATCGAAGGCGAAGCGCTCTGATCCAGCGGCCCCCTCGCCGTCAGGCGAGGGGGTTGCGAAGTCAGAGGCTGAACTTCAGCGTCGCGCGGATGTCGCGGCCGGCGAGCGGCGCGAAATCCTTGAGGAAGCTCGCCGATCGCCGCGCATCGACATCGAAGATGTTGTTGGCGCTGATCGTCAGCATGGTCTTGTTGCCGGGGCCGAACGGCTTGATCCCGACCGAGGCGTTGACCATCGTATAGCCGTCGGTCGGCGTCTCGAACGCGGCGATCCGGTTCTGGTCGAACGCATGCTCGAGCTCGAGGCGGCCGTTGAGCGTCTCGCCCTGCGCCTCGATCCCGCCGAGCACGCGCGCCGGCGGGATGCGCGGCAGCGGGCCCTGGTCGACGATCGAGGCATGGACATAGTCGCCCAGCGCATCGACGTTGATCTTGTAGCCGCCGATCTGGGCGAGCAGCACCGATGCCTCGGCTTCGACGCCATAATAGGTCGCGTCGGTCTGCACTGACTGGAAACAGGGGAAGTCGACGGTGCGTCCGCTCGGTGCGGCAGCCGCTTCGCACACCGCCTGCGCGACCTGGATCTCGGCGATATAGTTGCTGAAGCGGTTATAATAGGCCGACGCATCGAAGCTGAAGCCATTGCCATGCGCGTGCAGCGTGCCTTCGATCCCCCAGCTCTTCTCCAGCTTGAAGTCGGGATTGCCCAGCTCATAGGCCTGGGTGCCGGCATGGGCGCCATTGGCGAACAGCTCCTCGGCGGACGGCGCACGCTCGGTCCGCGACAGGTTCAGGCCGAACCGCACCGCATCGCTGATCCCGTAGGACGCGCCGAGCGAGCCCGACAGCGCCTCATAATGCCGCTGCCCGGCAAAGAAGCGATCGTCGCCCAGCGGCGTGCGCGCCGCGACGTCGGTCAGCTCGTAGCGCAGGCCCGCCTCGGCCTTGAACTTGCCCAGGTCGAGCTGCTGCAAGGTGAACAGGCCAGTCTGGTTGGTCTCGTTCTTGGGCAGGAAGGCCTCGTCGCCGACCACGTTGAACACGCGGTTGAAATATTGCACGCCCGACGCGCCCAGCCAGGCGCCCTTCTTGGCCTGGACCAGCTCGAGCCGCGCCTCGGTGCCGTTATTGTAGAAGGCGGTGCCGACCGATCCGTCCGGCGCCAGCTCGAAGTGGCGATAGGTCGCATGGCCCGCGCGGATGCGGATCTTGTCGAGGAAGCCCCCGCCGGTATCGACTTCGCCGCGCAGGTCGAACCGGTTCTGCACGATGTCGAGACGCGGCGCTTCCTGGCCCTGGTCGGGCAGGGTCGCATAGCGGATCGGCACGCCGTACAGGCTGTCATAATGGCTGTAGGAGATGCCGAGATTGCCGGTGTCGGTGATGATCGAGGCGCCGACGCCCGCGGTCCAGGTCTCCGCCGCCGAATTGGGCAGCGTGCCGCGGATCGCGGCGTTGGCGGCATAGTCGATCGGGTCCTCGCCGGGCACGGGCGCCGCCGGCGGCAGCTGGCTGGTGGCGATCGCTTCCTGCCGGCGCTGCGCGGTCAGCGCATAGCCGCCGATATGGAGGTCGTCGCTCTTCGAATAGGATCCGTCGGCATGCAGCACGAGATGCTCGCCGACCGCCACGTCGCCGGCCAGGCCGCCCGACCGCTCGTTCGCGGCCGAGCCATAGGTGGCGATCCCGTCGAGCCGATAGCCCTTGGCCGGGATCGCGCGGGGAATGCGCGTGTCGATCACATTGACCACGCCGCCAACCGCCGACGAGCCGAACAGCAAGGCGGAAGGACCGCGCAGCACCTCGATGCGCTCGGCCAGCAGCGGATCGATGATCACCGCATGGTCGACCGAGGTGTTGGAGACGTCGATCGATCCGATGCCGTCGGTCAGCACCCGGACCCGCTCGCCCTGGAAGCCGCGCAGGATCGGGCGCGACGCGCTCGGGCCGAACGAGGTGGCGGACACGCCCGGCTGCTTCGCCAGCGTCTCGCCGATGGTCGGCTTCAGGTCGCGGGTCAGCTCCTCGCCGCTCACCACCGAGGTGCCCGACAGCACGTCGGTCTCGCTTTGCCGGAACGGTGCGGTGACGATCACGTCATGCCCCTGATCGGCCGGCGCGATGTTGTCGGTGGTCGGCGCCGAAGGCGCGTCCTGCGCATAGGCCGGCCCGGCGAACATCAGGGCGGTACCGGCGAGCAGGGCGATCTTCAGCGTCATGGCATACTCCAACTGGGCGTTGTGCAGCGCAGTATATACGATGTTATAAAGTATCAAGGCGGTTCGTCGCCGCGACCGCACGCTTCGCCGATGAGATGCGTGTTACAGCGTCGCGACCCGCATGTTACGGCGCGTAGACGACCGACGCGCCGGCGCGCTTGAGTCGCAACCAGGCGCCGAGTGCCCACCACGCCAGCGCCCAGAGCGTTCCGAAGCTCCACCCGGCGATCACGTCGCTCGGCCAATGGACGCCGAGATAGACCCGGCTGAACCCGATCGCGATCACCAGCAGGCCGGCGACAATCAGGATATAGCGACGTGCGCGTTGCTCCTCGACGATCTGGACGGTCAGCAGGGCAATGGTGAGATAGATGATCGCGCTGTTCGCCGCATGGCCGCTGGGGAAGCTTGCGGAGCTCACCTCGACGAGATGATCGGTCAGCGCCGGGCGGGCGCGGCCGATCAGCGCCTTGGCGATGGCGACCGCGATCGATCCGCTGATCGTCCCGCCCAGCACCAGCCAGAAGGTCAGCCACTGGCGCTGGACCGCCAGGAACCCGGCGACGATCGTCACCAGGATCACGAGCGCGGTCTCACCGCCCAGCGCGGTTACGTCGATCATTGCCTGTTTCAGCCAGAACGGACCGATCGGCGTGCCGTGCATCGTGCCGCCGCGCATCGCGAGCAGGATGCGGCTGTCGAAACCGAACTGCCAGCCGCGATCGATCAGGGTGCCGACCAGGCCCAGGATCAGCACCGAAGCGGCAACCGCGCCGGCGCCGAGCCTCAGCCATGGGGGATGCCGGATATCGTCGGGGATGCGTCCGCCCGTATCGGCGCCCTCGGCGTGGAGCGGATCGTCGGAATGGGGGGCATCTGGCGTCACCCGCCTATCACTGGACGGGTTCGGTCAGCCGATCAACCTGCGCGCGTACCACGGCGCCCGCCTTCTTCACGGAAAGCCCCTGTTCCATGCGCAGCCTTTGCCATGTCTCGAAGCTCAGCATCAGGTCGATCGCCTCGAAGGTCAGTGCATCGGACGCGATCTCCTCGGGCAGGATCGACTTCAGCTTGGCGCGCATGAAGGCGAGGGCACGGGCATGCTCCGTCTGGATCGCCGCGGATTCGTGCCGGTGCGCATCGCCGGCGCGCTTGAACGGCATCAGCTTCTCATAGGTGGTCAGCCGCCGGTCGGTCGTCTCGCTCAGCTGCCCGCGCCAGTCAGTCGCGGTATAAGGGACCAGCCACATCTCATACTGGCGGGCAAGGCGGGCGGTGATCGCGGCATAGAGGCTCTCCATGTCCTTGAAGTGCCGGAACACGCTGCGCAGCCCGACAGACGCACGGCCGGCGACCTGTTCGGCGCTCGGGGTGATCTGTCCCTCGGCGACAAGGGCCAGCATCGCCTCGACGATCTTGTCGCGGCTCGATTCCGACCGTCTCCTGCGCCCGTCGGCCGAGCGCCCCTTTTGCTGATCCATCAATTCGCCCAATAGATATAAGTCTCGCCCGGTTTGGGTCTGGTGCCCAATGGCCGGTCGATCGCGATCGGCGATCGGATCAGCGATGGCCAGGCCGGCTTGACGCTGCTCCTATCATGATCCGCGAGCAATGCCTTTAATCGCGCGACGAGGGCGGGTTGCTGCGCGGCAAGGTCATGCTGCTCGGTCGGGTCGTTCCGCAGATCGAACAGCAAGGCCTTGTGCGGCAGGTCGAGCATCTGCAGCTTCCAGTCGCCGTCCCGCACCGTGCGATAGGCACCGTCGCGCCAGAACAGGATCTGGTGCGGGTTCCCCGCCTGCCTGCCCTCGACGAACGGCAGCAAGTCGACGCCGTCCACCGCGCGGTCGCCCGGCATGGCGATTCCGGCGGCCTTGCCGGCCGTCGCGAAGATGTCGAAATGGCTGACCGGTCCGTCGATGCGCGTGCCCGGCCTGATCTGCGCCGGCCAGCGCATGAAGAACGGCACTTTCACGCCGCCTTCGAAAAAGGTCGCTTTCCAGCCGCGATAAGGCCGGTTGATGTCGGGCAGGCCGATATAATGCGCGCCGCCATTGTCGCTGGTAAAGATGACGAGCGTGTTTCGGTCGAGCCCCTGCGCCTTGAGTTCGGCCGTCACTCGCCCGACGCCGCGGTCGAGCGCGCGGATCATCGCGGCATAGACCCGGGTGCGATGGTCGGCGATCTGCGGCAGCGCGTCGTAATCCGCCTTCAGCGCCTGGAGCGGCGTGTGCGGGGCGTTATAGGCGAGGTAGAGGAAAAAGGGCCGGTTGCGATTGGCCTTGATCGTGTCGACGGCCTGGTCGGTCAGATAATCGGTCATGTAGCGGTTCGGCCGGAACGGTACGCTGCCGTTATACTGGACGCTGAACGGCAGGTTCGCCCATAGATATTTGTCGATCGGGTCGAAATCCTGTTTCGAATTGACGACGTTCGGGTCGTTCTCCGGCAGGAACATCTGCGCGCCGATGATGAAGCCCAGGCTCTCGTCGAACCCCTGGTCCTCGGGCCGCATGCCCCTGGCGCCGCCGAGATGCCATTTGCCGAGATGCAGCGTGTGATAGCCCTTGCCGCGCATCAGCTCGGCGATGGTCAGCTCCGATCCCGGCACGCCCTTGTCGTCGGCCGGCGGATCGGTCCGCGCCGCCTCCTCGTCGAAGATCGTGCGCTTGTCCCAGCTGGTCGGGAAGCCGGCGATGGTGCGCGCGAAGCGCGTGTCGGTCGGCGTGAACTCGAAGCCGAACCGCGTCGGATAGCGCCCGGTCATCAGCGCCGCGCGCGACGGCGCGCAGGTCGCGTTGCCGGCATAGCCGTCGGCGAAACTGACGCCGTCGCGGCCCAGCGCATCGATATGGGGGGTCTTGAGCAACCCGCCCGCCACGCCGCCGCCATTGAAGCTGATATCATTATAGCCGAGGTCGTCGGCGACGATCAGGATCACATTGGGCGGGCGCTTGTCGGCCGGCAGCTGCGCCACGTCCGGCCCGCTCTGCCAGGCGACCGGGTGGTTGGGATAGACATGCGGCGCCATCCATCCCGCCAGATGCAGCAGAACATAGTCCCTGGCGAGATAGCCGCCGACCAGCAGCAGCGCGACCGTTCCGAGCAGGATTTTCAGCCATGTCTTCACGGGGTCGGCCCTCAGTGCGGGGTGGACAGGATGTGGCGCCCCGCGAGCAGGATCGCGATCATCGCCGCTTCGGCGACCACCGGCTCATGCGCGGTCGGCGACGCCCCGTCGATGGCGATGCCGATACAGCGCCCGATCAGCGCGAGGGCGAGCAGCAGCAGCGGCGTGCTCAGAGGCTCGGCCCGACCGTGCCATGCGCCGTACAGCGCGAAGGCGCCGCCGGTCATGAAAAAGGCCGTGAAATCGGCGCGCATCGTCGCCAGTCCCTGGATGCTGGCAGGCAACAGGAAGAAATTGGCGCCGAGCCGCGCGGGGTCGATCAGAAAGCCAAGCCCGATTGCCAGGTTGAACAGCCCGACCAACGCGATCGCGGCGCGAATTGCCTTTCGTATGACGGCCTCCCCTTTGATTCGCGGCATCGTATCAGCCGCGCGGGTCTTTGCAACATTTCGGCATTGATAATGCCATTATCCGGGCGCATCCTAGGGCAAGGGGGAAGATGTCGATGCGCAGGCCCTGGAAATCAGTGTTCGCGAGTCTCGCCCTGCTCGCGACGTTCACACTCGCTTCCGGCACATCGGCGGCGGAGCGGAAGCGGCCCAATATCGTCGTCCTGCTCGCCGACGATTGGGGCTTCAGCGATGTCGGTAGTTTCGGCAGCGAGATCCGCACCCCCAATATCGATGCGCTGGCCGCCGCAGGGGTGCGCTTCTCCAACTTCCATGTCGCCGGCACCTGCTCGCCGACGCGCGCGATGCTCCAGACCGGGGTCAGCAATCACCGCGCCGGCCTGGGCAATATGCCCGAGACGATCCCGCCCGACCATGTCGGCAAGCCGGGCTACGACACCGTGCTCAACGACCGGGTGGTGACGCTGGCCAGCCTGTTCCGCGACGGCGGCTACCGCACCTATCTCACCGGCAAATGGCATCTCGGCCGCACCCCGGACAAGCTGCCCACCGCGCGCGGCTATGATCACGCCTTCTCGCTGGCCGACGCGGGTGCCGACAATTTCGAACAGCGCCCGATCGAGGGCCTCTACGAGACCGCCGACTGGACCGAGGACGGCAAGCCCGCGACCCTGCCCGGGGATTATTATTCCTCGCGCTTCGTGGTCGACCGGATGATCGACTATATCGATCGCGGGCGATCCGGCGGAAAACCCTTTTTCGCCTCGGTGAACTTCCTCGCCAACCATATCCCGGTCCAGGCACCCGACGCCTATATCGTGCGCTATCGCACGGCCTATCGGAGCGGCTGGACCGCACTGCGCACCGCGCGGCGCGACCGCGCGGCGGCGCTCGGCATCATTCCCGCCGGCGCGCCGATGGTCGCCATGTCCACGACCCGCGACTGGAACGCCCTCCCGCTTGGGGAACGTGCCGCGCAGGCCCGCGCCATGGCGGCCTATGGCGGCATGGCCGAGGCGGCGGATGTCGAGATCGGCCGGCTGGTCGCGCATCTCAAGGCAACCGGCGACTATGCGAATACCGTGTTCGTCTTCCTGTCGGATAACGGCGCCGAGCCGACCGATCCGATGGCGACCTGGCTCAGCGCGCTCAACAGCCGGGTGCATTATGATCTCGCACCGGACTCGCAGGGCCGGCGCGGCTCCTTTACCGCGATCGGCCCCGGCTGGGCCAGCGCCGCCGTCGCTCCCTTGCGCGGCTATAAATTCTCCGCGACCGAGGGTGGCCTGCGCGTGCCGCTGATCATCGCCTGGCCGGGCAATCCGGCGATGAGGGCGGGCATGATCGCCGGCCGCTTCGCCTATGTGACGGACATCGCCCCGACCCTTCTCGCGCTCGCCCGGGTCCCCGGCCATGGCGGCACGTATCGCGGCAAGCCGGTCGAGCCGATGACCGGCGCGAATCTCTGGCCGGTGCTGAGCGGGGCGACCGACAGCGTGCATCCCGCCGACCAGGCGATCGGCTATGAACTTTCGGGCAACGCCGCGGTGTTCCGCGGCGACTATAAGCTGGTCAAGAATCTGCCGCCGACCGGCACCGGCGAATGGCACCTTTACGATATCGCCCGCGATCCCGGCGAGACGCGCGATCTGGCGGGCACGATGCCGACCTTGTTCAAGGCGCTCCAGGCCGATTACGCCGCCTTCGCCCGGCGCGATCAGGTGCTGCCGATGCCCGCCGGCTATACCGCCGCGGCGCAGATCAACCGCAACGGCTTCAACCGGAGCGTGCGGCCGAAGCTGCTTCGGTTGCTGGCGGGGCTTTTGGCGTTGGGAGCGCTCGTGACGGGCGTGCTGTGGTGGCGGAGGAGGCGGGCGTGATCCTCCCCGTGCCGGATCGGGAGGATTCAGCGCTTCGCCAGCCCGCTTTGCGCCATCCGCCATTTGAGCTGGTCGAACCGGTCCTGCCCGAAGAACGGTTCGCCCTCGAACACCATCAGCGGCACGCCGTAATGCCCCCCGGCGCGCTGCGCTTCCTGATTGGCCTCGACCACCGCCGCATAATGGTCCGGATCCGCCGCGACCGCCGCATCCATCTCCGCCAGGTCGAGCCCGGCGCGTTCCGCCGCCCGGGCGAGATGATCGCCGAGATGCCAGTCGGTCACCGCCCCGCCCCAGATCAGCCGGCTCACCTCGTCCAGAAACGCCAGCCCCCGGCCGCGCTCCGCCGCCGCCACGCCGAGATGCGTCAGCCGGTGGATATAAGGCTGCTCCTTCGGATAGGTCCGCGTCGCCATGTCCATCGTCACCGGGTCGGGCGACGCCCAGCGGAACGGCAGCCCGACGAAGTCGGCGCTCCGCCCGATGTCGCGCAGGAAATAACTTAGCCAGAGCGGATCGTTGTTGGCGAAGAAATCGGGTTGCCGCACCGCGATCGGATAGACCGGGCGCACGCGCGCCATGACGTCATGGTCGCGTTCGAGCTCGACCAGCCGGGGCGTCACCAGATAGGAATAGGGTGAGCGGAATGACCAGTAGAGATCGTAGCTCAGGGTCACCCGCCCAGCGCCTTGGTGCGGATGTTGAGCTGCCCGGCAAGCCCGGCGATCCGGTGCTTCTCGATCGCCTGATACTCGGGCGACGCCACCATCGCCATCATCGCCGCGCGCGAGGGGTATTCGGCCAGCGCCACCATGTCCCACAGCTCGTCCGCCTCGCCGAGCATCAGCTCGGTGACGTCCCCCGCATAGACCGACCTTGCGCCGACCGAGGCCAGGCAGGCGAGCACCGCCTTGCCATAACGGCGATAGGCCTCGCGTCCGCTCAGCTCCGGCTCGGAGCCATCGGCATAATCGGCGCGCTCCCTGAACTTCAGCAAATTGACCATCACGAACGGCCCGTCCTCGACCCCGCCGAAAAACGCCGCGGCCTGTTCGGCGCCCGGGAAGACGGTGTTGGTGACCTTCATGCGACGCCTCCAGCCGTGATATTGGCACAATACGTGTCATATCATGGCAGGCGGGTCAATGACGCGGCGGCACCGGCCGGTCGGCGACCAGACGCACCCCGATATGATCGGTACCGAGCCCGCGTTCCTGGAACTGGCGCGCGGCAGGGCGGTAGCGCGCGCAATAATTGCCCGCGCAGAGATAGGATCCGCCCTTGATGACATGCATGTCGCCCTGCGGCCCGCCGGGGTCGCTGGTCCATTCCCACACATTGCCGATCATGTCGTACAGGCCGAAGGCGTTGGGCTTGAAGCACCCCACCGGCGCGCGGCCCTTATAGCCGTCGAGCGCGAGATCGCGCTGCGGGAAGACGCCCTGATAATAATTGGCCTGGGGACGGCCCTCGCCATCCACCGGCTCGGGCAACGCCTTCTGCCCGGCGCGCGCGGCATATTCCCATTCGGCCTCGGTCGGCAGGCGCTTGCCTGCCCAGCGCGCGTAGGCCTGGGCATCCTCGAACGCGATCTGCACCACCGGCTCCCGGTCGCGTCCGACGATCGATTCCGCCGGCCCCGACGGATGCCGCCACTGCGCCCCGACCGACCAGCGCCACCAGCGCGGATCGTCCTGGCTCGGCACGCTGAACACGGCGGACCCCGGCACCAGCATCTCGGGCGGCGCGCCGGGCAATGTCGGCGGATCGCGCTCCGCCATGGTCGTGTAGCCGGTCGCCTTCACGAAGGCGGCGAACTCGGCATTGGTCAGCTCGTGCGTATCGATCCAGAAGGGTTTGACCGACACCCTGCGCGGTGGCCCCTCCTCGGGGTAGAGCGGGTCGTCGCCCATGGTGAAACTGCCGCCGGGGATGGCGACCATCGGGGCCTTCGACAGGTCGGTGCAGACGGATGCCGGCTGTTTCGATGTGCAGGCGGTGGCCAGCAACGGGAGCGCAACGGTGGAGAAGAGCAACCGTGCCCAGGTACATTTCACCTTCCCCGGCGAAGAGTTCCGGGTCGGATCGTCCCCCGGACGATCCTTGAACATACGGGGTATGTTCAACCCGGAACTGGGTCCAGTTGGGGGAGCTGTGAAATGGCCGCCCCGCCCGTTTCCTTCTGCCTCCCTACTGGGCCCCGGCCTCCGCCGGGGAAGAAGAAAAACGCGCCTCATCATCCCGCCCCAAGCTCGCACGCCTCACCGATCGCGGCATAGATCAGGTCCAGATCCCCATCGTCGATACAATAAGGCGGCATGACATAGACGGTGTTGCCGAGCGGCCGAAGCAGCAGATCCCTGCCCCGGAAAGAAGCGAGCAGGCGCGGGCCGATCGACGACAGATAATCGCCCTGTTCGTCGGCGATCTCGATCGCCGTGATCGTGCCGATCTGCCGCGCGTTGCGCACCGTCGGCAGTGCGGCGACCTTCGCCAGCCGCGCCTGCTGGCGCCGGGCCAGATCGGCGATCCGCTCCAGCACCGGCTCCTCGCGCCAGATGGCGAGATTGGCGTTGGCCGCGGCGCAGGCGATCGGGTTGGCGGTGTAGCTCGACGAATGGAAAAACATCGTCGCCCGGTCCTGCGACCAATGCGCGTCGTAGATCGCCTCGCTCGCCATGGTCACCGCCAGCGGCACCGCCCCGCCGGTCAGCCCCTTCGACAGGCACAGGATGTCGGGCACGATCCCGGCCTGTTCGCACGCCAGCAAACTGCCCGTCCGCCCCCAGCCCGTCATCACTTCGTCGGCGATGAACACCACGCCGTGCCGCGCGCAGATCGCACGCATCTCGGCCAGCACCCGGGCCGGATAGATCAGCATGCCGCCTGCGCCGAGGATCAGCGGTTCGACGATCAGCGCGGCGGGCCTGGCGTGGCAGGCGGCTTCCAGCTCGTCGAGCGTGTCCTGCTCGCGCCCCGCGGCGGGGAATGGCAGGGTGCCGACATCGAACAGCAACGGCGCATAGGCCCGGTTGAACACCCCGCGCGCGCCGACCGACATCGCGCCGATCGTATCGCCGTGATAGCTGTGCTGCATCACCAGCACGCGGTGCCGCGGCTCGCCGCGATGGGCCCAGAAGCCGAGCGCCATCTTCAGCGCGACCTCGACGCTGGTCGATCCCGAATCGGAGAAGAACACCCGGCTCAGCGCGGCCGGCGTCATCTCGATCAGCCCGCGCGCGAGCGTCTCGGCCGGCTCATGCGTCCAGCCGGCAAAGATGATCTGGTCGAGCTTGCCCGCCTGCTCGGCGATGGCGGCCATGATGCGCGGGTTGCAATGCCCATGCGTCGTCACCCACCAGGAGGAGATCGCATCGACGATCCGCCGCCCGTCTTCGGTGAACAGCGCCGCGCCCTCGGCATGCGTGACGAGCGGGATCGGCTCGCCCAGCCCATGCTGGGTAAAGGGGTGCCAGATCGGCGATCCCTTCATCGGAAATCCGCCACATCGAACTGCGCGGCAAAGGCGGCGGCGAGCGTGCCCGCATCGAGCGGCGCCAGATGCGGCAATCGGCCGAGCCTTTTCACCCCGCCGATCCGCGCGATGGTTGCCTCGCTATGCTCGACCGCCTCGCCGGTGAACGCCACGCCCAGGATCGGCACGCCGCGCGACCGCAAGGCCTCGATCGACAACAGGCTGTGGTTGATCGTGCCGAGCGTCGTCCGCGCGACCAGCACCACCGGCAGCGCCCAGCGCGCGAACAGATCGGCAAAGACCAGCTCGCCCGTTACCGGCACCAGCACCCCGCCCGCGCCCTCGATCACCAGCGGACCGTCGAGCACCGGCGGCACCAGCCGCGCCGGATCGATCGTTACCCCGTCGATGGCCGCCGAACGATCGGGCGAACAGGGCGTGGTCAGCCGATACGCCTCGGCCAGGATATGCTCCGGCGCCAGCCCGCTCAGCCGCGCGACGGTCGCGGCATCGCCGCCTTCTTCCAGCCCGGCCTGGACCGGTTTCCAATAGGAAGCGCCCAGCGCCCCGGCGAGCGCGGCGGCGAATACCGTCTTCCCGACATCGGTGTCGGTCCCGGTGATGACGATCCGCACGGTCATGCGAGCGCCCCCGCAATCGCGTCCGCCAGCGCATCCACATCCGCCACCGTCAGGTTGAGCGTCAGCGAGATGCGCAGCCGCGAACTGCCCTGCGGCACCGTCGGTGGCCTGATGCCGCGCACGTCGAACCCGGCCGCCTGCACCGCGGCGGCGACGCGCATCGTCCGCGCATCGTCGCCCAGCACCAGCGGCAGGATCTGCGATCCGGTCGGCGCCACGCTGCAGCGGTCGAGCGCCTTTTCGGCCGCGCCGACCAGATCCCACAAGCCGGCGCGCCGTTCCGGCTCATCGGCCAGGATGCGCACACTCTCGCGCACGGCGCTCGCCATCAGCGGGGACGGCGCCGTCGAGAAGACGAAGCCGCGCCCGCGATTGACCAGGAAATTGCGCACCACCTGCGGGCCGCAAACCAGCGCGCCTTCGCACCCCATCGCCTTGCCGCAGGTGTGGAGCGTGACGACATTCTCGCGCCCGTGGAGCGCCGCGGCGAGACCGCGCCCCTGCGCGCCGAACACGCCGGTGGCATGCGCTTCGTCGATCAGCAGCATCGCCTCATGACGCCCGGCCACCGCCGCCAGCGCGTCGAGCGGCGCCCGGTCGCCGTCCATGCTGTACAGGCTCTCCACCGCGATCCACGGTCGCCCGGTGCCGCCGGCGCGGCGCCATCCGGCAATGGCGGTCTCGAACGCCTCGGGGTCGTTATGCGTCGCGGCGACGGCATCGGCCCGGCTCAGCCTCATGCCCTCATGCGCGCTGGCATGGATCAGCGCATCATGCACGATCAGGTCGCCCCGCTGCGGCAGGGTCGCGAACAGCGTGGCGTTGCCGGTATAGCCGCTCGAGAAGAACAAAGCCGCCTCGCTCCCGAAAAACGCCGCCGCTTCCGCCTCCAGCGCTTCATGCTCCTCGTGATTGCCGCGCAACAGCCGCGATCCGCCCGATCCGACCGGCACCCCGCGCTCGACCGCTTCCGCTACTGCCCGGGCGAGCCGCGGCGAGGTAGCGAGCGCCAGATAGTCATTGGAGGAAACATCCACCCCGCGCCGCGGCACCAGCGTGCGCAACCGGTCCTGCGCGGCAAGCCGGGTCAGATCGTCTGCAAGGGCCTTGAGCGCCGACATGGGCGGCGCTCTAGCGGCATCGCGCGGCGATGACGATAGAGCGCGGCTTGCGCCGCGTGCCCGCCGGGCGCAGGAGCGCGGGCAATGACTCAGCCTTTCCCCGACCGCCACTTCGCCGCTTTCCTGTTCGACATGGACGGCACGATCCTCACCTCGATCGTCGCCGCCGAGCGGGTCTGGGCTGGCTGGGCACGCCGTCACGGCCTCGACGTCGAGGCCTTTCTGCCGACGATCCACGGCGTGCGCAGCGTCGAGACGGTGCGCCGTCTCGCGCTGCCCGGCGTCGATCCGGAGGCCGAGGCCGCCGAGATCACCCGGCTGGAGATCGAGGATGTCGACGGCGTCGAGGCCATCGCCGGTGCCGATGCCTTCCTCGCCGCGCTGCCGGCGGATCGCTGGGCGATCGTCACCTCCGCCCCGCGCGCGCTGGCGACGCGGCGGCTCGAAGCGGCCGGCCTGCCCATACCGCCGGTGATGATCACCGCCGAGGATGTCGACCGCGGCAAGCCCGCGCCCGATTGTTTCCTGCTCGCCGCCGACCGCCTCGGCGTCCCCGCCGATCACTGCCTGGTGTTCGAGGATACCCCCGCCGGCATCGCCGCCGCCGAGGCCGCCGGCGCGGTGGTGATGGTGATTACCGTCACTCACGCCCATCCGCTGGAGACACCGCATCCCGGGGTGCCGGATTATGCTGCGTTGGGGGCGCGGGTTGGCCCGGAGGGATTGGAGATCATTGGTCGGTAGAGCGTTGTTCGGGTCGACGTACCTTCCCTCCGTTCGACCTGAGCTTGTCGAAGGGCTGTTCTTTCTGCCGTGGAAGAGAAGAGCAGGGCTTCGACGAGCTCAGCCCGAAACGGGGTAGAGGGAAGGTCCTTGGCAAAAAGCCCGGGCGGTCGGGGGCGGACCGCCCGGGCTGGCTGGCACGGCCGGGGGTCAGGCGGCCAGCGCTTCCCTGATCGGTACAACTTCCGATTCGCGCGCACTCAAGAGTGCCCAATCGAGCGCATAATCGGCCACGTTTTCCCAGCCCGCATCGATCCCGGTCCAGTGCGAGCGCCCTTCGAAGATGCGCAGCTCGGTCTTCGACGGCGCAAGGCTCTGCTTGCGATAGATCGCCCGGGTCATGCTCGCATCGGCGATCAGGTCGAGCGATCCGCCGATCAGCAGCAACGGCGCGCGCTTGGGATTGTCCCAGCGGATCCTGCCGGCGCGCAGGAAGATGCCGTCCCAATAGACCTTGCCCGGCGTCGGCACGATATAACGATCGTACAGCGCATCGGCCTGGTCCTTCGGCGCGGTCTGCGCGAAACGCGTCCGGAAGAATGTCCGCGACATCACCTTGGCCTTGCGCCAGCTGAACAGGTCGCCGAGCACCGGCAGCGCCGACCAGATCGCCTGTGGCCCGAGCGGCACGCCCGGGGTCGGCGCCGGATCGATCGCCACCCCCACCGCGCCCAGCCCGCGATCGAGCAGATGCTGGACGATCACCCCGCCGAAGCTATGACCGATCAGGATCGGCGCCTCGGCAAGCCCGCGGATCAGCGCGTCGTAATGATCGATGATCTGCAGCTGCCCCAGATGCTTCAGCTCCTCGCGCGGGGTGTCGCGCAGCTCGGCCGGCGCGCGGTCGTCATAGGGCCAGTTGGGCGCCAGCACGGTATAGCCTCGCGCTTCGTACCGTGCCTTGAAACCTTCCCAGGCCAGCGCATTCAGCCAGGCGCCGTGGATGAGCATGATGGTGTTCGACATGTCCGATCTCCCGCTTCGATGCGGACGGCCGCGGCAGCGTCGTCCCTGTCCGAAACATGCCGGGTAGGACGCGCGGGCGACATTCTACGCGGGTGTGCCGGGATACGACCTTGGTATTAGGGTTGAACCGGAGCGAGCTCGCCCATGTCTCAATCAAGCCCCTCCCCTTCAGGGGAGGGGGCAGGGGTGGGGCAGCGTGGGGGGGGGGGGGGGGG